>NZ_LFJT01000099.1:0-12638 GCF_001682645.1 Delftia sp. JD2 | reverse complement strand
TGGTTCGCGGCCGGCTACCTGCAGGCCCGCCTGGCCAGCAGCGCGCGCAGCAGCCGCCGCGCGCTGCGGGCGCTGGCCCGGGTGCCGGGCTTCTGGGCTGGGCGATAATCCGCCGCTGGCGCACCGCCGCAGCCCCTGGGCCGTGGCGGTGCGCTGTTGCTGAAGGTGCCCCATGCCGTTCACCGGCCAGGGGTTCAACGGGAAGCAGGTGCGCGATGCCATCGAGGTGGCCGCTCGCAATGCCTGCGCTGCCCCCGCAACGGTCAGCGGAATACAACTCCCCACGCGGACGCGCCCCAAACCACGCGCCGCAAGCCACTGTGTCCTTCTCGGACATGGGAAGGCGGGGATGCCTGCCGCAGCGCGCCCACCCTGCGCGCCGCAGCGTTCCGCAAGCCCGGATACCGGCCTTCTGCATTGCTTTCGGACGCCGCGGGAGTGCGCCTGTCCGGTCCGGCCCCAGCCTGCGCTGCCGTGGCCGGCTCCGGCGTGCGCGCTGTGCGGCGTGGTTCAGACGATAGGCCCCGCGGGTGAGTGGGGCAGTTGGGTCAACGCATGCGCTTCGCTTCCTCGGCCGCCGATTCCTCCGGCCTTCTCTCTGTTCTCCCTCTTGTCTCCAGCCTGCGGCCCGCAGCGGCCGCCGTCCTGCTGGCCAGCTGCGCTGCAGCGGCCGGCGCCGCGCAGGAGCCGGCTTCGGGCCGATCCACGGACTCCGCCGACGATGCGCTGGACGCCGTCTTCGTGACCGCCACCGCGCGGCCCGAGGCGCGCAGCCGCATCGCGGGCACCACGCAGACCATCGACCGCGAGGCCATAGAGCGCTCCAGCGCGCGCTCGGTCACCGACCTGCTGGCCGAGAACGCCGTGGGCTTTCTCAGCGAATGGACGGCAGCCCAGACCTCGATGAACCTGCGCGGCGCCTCCACCGACGGCCAGGGGCGCGACTTCCGCAGCCAGGTGCTGGTGCTGGTCAACGGCCGGCGCGCGGGCACGGCCAACCTGTCCAAGCTCAGCCCCTCGGATGTGGAGCGCATCGAGATCGTGCGCGGCCCGTCCTCGGTGATCTACGGCAGCCAGGCCATGGGCGGGGTGGTCAACATCATCATGAAGACGGGGGCGACCGCGCCTGGCACGCGCGCCCAGGTCCAGGCCGGTTCATGGGACCTGTGGCGCACTGATGCGCAGACGGCCGGCGCCAATGACCGCTTCGACTGGTACTTCGGCGTGAGCGCAGGCGGGCGCGGCGACTACGAGTCGGGCGACGGCGGCACGCGCATGGAGAACACGGGCTGGAAGCGGCGCGGCGCCAGCGGCGCCCTGGGCTGGCAGCTGCACGAGCTGCACCGCGTGGAGCTGCAGCTGCGCACGGACGGCATCTACAACGCGGGCTTTCGCGGATCGGGCGCCAACATCTACAGCCGAGACAACCGCAGCAACCGCTCGCTGGACCTGACCTACGAAGGTGCACTGCCCGGCCAGCGCCTGAGCTGGACGACCCACCTCTACAGCCTGGTCGATACCGATGAGTTCAACTGGGCATCGCCCGTGATCCGCTCGGGCAACAGCGCCGTGCCCGGCACGGCGCGCGACTACAACCACCGCCAGCTGGACGCCACGGGCCTGCGTTTTCAGCCGCGCCTGCGTGTCAGCCAGACCAATGACCTGCTGATGGGCTTTGACTGGGAGCGCAGCAAGCTGCGCTCCGACCGCCTGCGCGTGGCCATGCCGGGCGGGCCGGCGGGCCAGGTCGCGCCCTACGACAACAACCAGACCGAGCAGGTGCATGCGCTGTACTTCGAGGACGCGCAGACCCTGTTCGACGATCGCCTCACGCTGCGTGCCGGCCTGCGCAAGACCTGGGGCACGACGCGTTTCGACGATACGCCCAACCTCGCCCTGGCCCAGGCCAGCACGCGCGACTACGACAACCACACCTGGTCGGCCGGCGCCACCTGGAAGGCCACGGACCGGCTCACGCTGCGCGCTGCGGCCTCCACGGGTTTCCGCGCGCCCACGGCCACGGAGCTGGCCTCGGACTTCACGGCCGTCGGCGGTGGCCGCACCTTCGGCAACCCCAACCTCAAGCCCGAGACCAGCCGCCAGATCGAGGTCGGCGCCGCGCTGCAGCAGCCCGGCTGGCGCGTGGATGCGGCCCTGTTCCAGAACACCATCAGCGACCGCATCATCACCGTCTCGCGCGGGGCCACGACCAACACCTCGGACTACGCCAACAACGCGGCCGACATCGTGGCGCGCGGCCTGGAAATGCAGGCCGACATGGACCTGGCGCGGGCGCTGAACCTGACGGGCCACCAGCTCAAGGCCTGGGCTGGCGGCTACTACCACTTCAGCATGCGCGACAAGGGCTCGGCCGCCTCGGCCAATACGGACAAGGTGCAGCGCATGTACCGCTACGAGGCCTCGGCCGGCGTGCGCTACGGCCAGGGCAGCGGGCGGTTGCAGGGCGACTGGAGCCTGCAGCTGTCCACGCTGCTGCGCGGTCCCATGTGGTACGACACGGAAGAGGCGCTGCTCATCCCGCAGGGCGAGCCCAGCAGCACCTTCATCCACCGCAAGGGCGCCTTCACCATCTGGAACCTGCGTGCCGACTACCGCGTGTCGCGCGGCGTCAAGCTGTTCGCAGCCGTCAACAACCTGTTCGACCTGAACCGCCATCCCATCTTCATCGCGCTGGACCGTGCGCCCTGCATCGCCAACCCGGCGTACCAGAACGGCGGCTGCGGAACGTCGATGGCGGGGCGCGAACTCATGGTCGGCCTCCAGGCAGAGTTTTGAGGACCACGGCATGAGGCAATCCAGCACCACGCGCCGCCAGTTGCTGCGCCAGGGCGCGGCGGCGGCCCTGGGCTGCGGCCTGCCCGCGGCCTGGGCCGACACCGTCGCTTCAGGCGGTCCGGTGGTGCTGCAGGATGCGCTGGGCCGGCGCGTGGAGATTGCCGCGCCGCCGCAGCGCATCGTCTCCATCTTTGCCTCCAACACCGAACTGGTGGCCGCGCTGGGCCTGCTGGACCGCGTGGTGGGCGTGGAGGATTTCACGCGCTTTCCACCGGGCGTGGAGCGCATTCCCAAGGTGGGCGGGCGGCTGGGGTTTTCGGTGGACGCCGTGGTGGCGCGCCAGCCGGACCTGGTCATCGTCACGCCCGCGCGCCAGGCGGCGCACCAGCTGGTCGATCCCATGGAGCGCATCGGCGTGCCGGTGATGGTGCTGCTCAGCCGCTCGCTGGCCGAGGTGATGGACAACCTGCGCCTGGTGGCCCGCGCCACGGGCGTGCAGGCGCGCGGCCAGGCGCTGGCCCTGGCGCAGGAGGCGCGGCTGCTGCGCGTGGACCGGCAGGTGGCCGGCCAGCCCCGGCCGCGTGCCCTCATGGTCACGGGCCGGCTGGGCAACGGCATGCTGCTGGCGGCCCGGCCGGGTACCTATACGGGAGAGGCCATGGTGCGCGCGGGCGCTTCGTTCGCGCTGGACGGCCTGGGCACGGTGCCCCAGGTCTCGCCCGAGGCCGTGCTGGCCGCCGACCCCGATGTGCTGCTGTTCGCGGGCACGCAGGAGGCCATGCAGGACCTGATCGGCCAGCGCGGCTGGCGCGACCTGCGTGCCGTGCGCGCGGGCCGGGCCACCACGGTGGCGCGTGCCGAGTTCCTGATTCCCGGGCCGCGCACCTTCGGCGGCGTGGAAAAACTCTCGCGCTGGCTGCACCCTGCGGCCTGGGCCGGGGAGGCCGCATGAATTCCCTTTCACATCCACCTGCGTGGCGCCCCTGGGCCGGTGCGGTCCTGCTGCTGCTGGCCAGCCTGCTGATCGCCGCCTGCGCGGGCCACCAGTGGGCCAGCCCGGCCGACCTGCTGGCCGCGCTGGGCGGCGAAGACAGCCTGCGCAGCCGGCTGCTGCTGCAGTGGCGCGTGCCGCGCGTGCTGGCAGCCGCCCTGGTGGGCGCGCTGCTGGGCCTGTCGGGCGCCATCTTCCAGGGCGTGTTCCGCAATCCGCTGGCCGAGCCCTATCTGCTGGGCGCCTCGGGCGGCGCGGCGCTGGGGGCGACTGTCGCCCTGCTGGTTCCCATGCATCTATTGTTCGGCCTGCCCCAGGCATGGACGCTGCCCGTGCTGGCCTTTGCGGGCGCCTGGGGCTCGACCATGCTGGTGCTGGCCGTCTCGCGCGTGGCCGGTGCCACCGATGCGGCCGGCATGCTGCTGGCCGGCGTGGCGCTGGCGGCCGTGCTGGGCGCGCTGCGCTCGTTCCTGATGCTGGCGCTGTCCGATGAGACGGTGAGCCTGCAGGTGGTGCTCAGCTGGGTGCTGGGCGGCATACAGACGCCGTCCTGGAGCGGGCTGGGCCTGCTGGCCGGTGCCTCCCTGGCCTGCCTGGCCGGGGCCATGGCGCTGGCGCGCGGGCTGGACCTGCTGGGCCTGGGTGCCGATGCGGCCCAGGGCTTCGGCCTGGATGTGGCGCGCTTCACGCCGCTGGCCGTGCTGGCCGGCTCGCTGGTGGTGGCCGTGGCCGTGGCCTATGGCGGGCTGGTGGCCTTCGTGGGCCTGGCTGCGCCGCACATCGCGCGCTGGATGGCGGGACCGCTGCACCGCGCGGCCCTGCCGGCGTCGGCGCTCACGGGCGCCATCATCGTCACGCTGGCCGATGCCATTGCGCGCAGCGTGCTGCCGCCGGCCGAGATCCCGCTGGGCCTGGTCACGGCCGTGGCGGGCGGGCCCTTCTTCATCGTGCTGCTGGCGCGCAGGCTGAGGTCCGCATGAACGGTGCCATCCCTTGCGCCCCACCGCGCCTGCAGGCCCGGACCCTCACGCTGCGCCACCGTGGCCGCAGTGTGCTCGACGCCGTCTCGCTGCATTTGCCCGCCTGCGGCGCCGTGGCCCTGGTGGGGCCCAATGGCGCGGGCAAGTCCAGCCTGCTGTCCCTGCTGGCGGGGCTGCAGGCGCCTGCATCCGGCAGCGTGCTGCTGGACGGGCAAGACATTGCAACCCTGCCCGTGGCCGAGCGCGCACGCCGCGTGGGCTACATGCCCCAGCGCTTTGCGCCGCACTGGGACCTGACGCTGGCCGAGCTCATGCACATGCGGCTGGCGGGCCGGGGTGATGTCGAGGCGGCCATTGCCGGCGCCGGGCTGCAGGATTTCACGCGCAGGCGCTGGTCCACGCTGTCCGGCGGCGAGCAGGCGCGTGCCCTGCTGGCCACCGTGCTGGCCACCGACCCGCCCGTGCTGCTGGCCGACGAGCCCGGCGCCGCGCTGGACGTGCGCCACCGCCTGGCCCTGGTGCAGGCGCTGGCGCAGCGTGGGCGCGAGCGGCTGGTGCTGGTGGTCATGCATGACCTGGACCTGGCGCTGGCGCACTTCGGGCGCGTCATCGTGCTGGACCAGGGGCGCATTGCGCTCGATGGGGCCCCTGCCGAACTGCTGCATGCGCCGGGGCTGGATGCCGTGTTCGGCGTGGATTTCGAGCGCATCGACGCACCTCCGCAAACCTTGCTGCGCGCGCGGCTGAAACAGGAGAACTGAACCCATGCGCATCGATCTGGCCGGCTGGACGCGCGACGCCACGCGCGGCGGGCACCGTGAATTCCTGGCGCTGTTCGAGCGCGCCGAGCGCCTGGGTTTCGAGGGCGTGTGGTTCAACGAATTCCGCGTGCCCGATACCGCCTGGCCCTATCCCTCGCCCCTGCTGCTGGCCGCCGCCGTGCTGGCGCGCACCGAGCGGCTGCGCGTGGGCACCTCGGTGCTGGTGCTGCCGCTGCACCACCCGCTGATGCTGGCCGAGGAGATTGCCCAGCTGGACCTGCAAAGCGCCGGCCGCATCGACGTGGGCGTGGGCCGGGGCACGGAGCCGGCCGCGCTGCGCGCCCTGCAGATCGATGCGGACAGCACGCGCGAGCGCTTCGAGCAGTCCTGCCGCATCCTGGTGGAGGCGCTGTCGGGCAGGCCCATCGCAGCGGGGCAGGGGCCGTGGCGCTTCGAGGACCGACCCGCCCTGCCTTCGACCGTGCAGCGCCCGCATCCTCCCTTGTATGTGGCCGGCTCCACGGCAGAGACCCTGGGCTTTGCCGTCGATCAGAATCTGCCCCTGCTGCTGAGCCTGGAGCCGCCCGAAGGCATGCAGCTGGAGCGCCTGGAGGCCGCTGCCCGAGAGCGCGGGCGCGATGCCGCCGCGCTGCGTGCGCGTTCATCGCTGGCGCGCTATGTCTGCATCGGTGCCGATGAGGCCGCCGTGCAGGCCCAGCTGGCCACGATGTGGCCGCAGCTGTACCAGCGCCGCGTGTACTTTGCGGGCAAGCGCGGCGTGCCGGCCGACCAGGTGCTGCCCATCGATGTGCCGCGCGTGCTGGCCGAGCAATTCATCCATGGCACGCCCGAGCAGTGCCATGCGCAGATCACCGCCTTGCGCGAGCGCACGGGCATGGGCCAGCTGCGCTGCGTCTTCAACGCCAACGGCCTGTGGAGCGATGCCCAGGCCCTCGCCGGCATGGAACTGTTTGCGCAGGAGGTTCTCCCTTCATTGCGCCGCGCCGTGCCTTTCGCCACCGTCTGACTTCCTCTTTTTTCTGGAGAACCTTCCATGCAAACCGCCAAGATTCCCGCCACCATCGTCACCGGCTTCCTGGGCAGCGGCAAGACCACGCTGCTGCGCCACATCCTGGACAACGCAGATGGCCGGCGCATTGCCGTCATCGTCAACGAGTTCGGCGAGCTGGGCATCGACGGCGAGATCCTCAAGGGCTGCGGCATCGGCTGCGACGACGAGGGCAACGAGCGCGAAGGCGCGCTGTACGAGCTGGCCAACGGCTGCATGTGCTGCACGGTGCAGGAAGAGTTCTTCCCCGTGATGCGCGCGCTGGCCGAGCGCCGCGACCAGATCGACGCCGTGATCATCGAGACCTCGGGCCTGGCCCTGCCCAAGCCCCTGGTCCAGGCCTTCCAGTGGCCCGAGATCGCCAACGTGTTCACCGTGGACGCGGTGGTCACCGTGGTGGATACGCCGGCGGCCGCCAGCGGCCAGTTCGCCGCCAATCCCCAGGCCGTGGACGAGCTGCGCCGCGCCGACCCCAACCTGGACCACGAATCGCCGCTGCACGAACTCTTCGAGGACCAGCTGGGCGCGGCCGACCTGGTGGTGCTCAACAAGGCTGACCTTGCCGATGCCGAGGCCCTGGCGCGCGTGACCGCCCTGGTGCGCGAGGAGCTGCCGCCCGAGGTCAAGATCGTGCAATCGTCCCAGGGCCGCCTGCCGCTGGACGTGGTGCTGGGCCTGGCCAAGGCGGCCGAGACCACCATCGACCAGCGCGTGAGCCACCATGACCACGACGAGGACCATGACCACGACGACTTCGACTCCTACGTGATCGACCTGCCCGCCGTGGACCGCGACCGCCTGCTGGCCGCGCTGGAGACGCTGGTGGAGCAGCACAGCATCCTGCGCGTCAAGGGCTTTGCCGACATTCCGGGCAAGCCCATGCGCTGGCTGCTGCAGGGCGTGGGCCGCCGCTTCGACCACCATTTCGACCGCGCCTGGCGCGAGGGCGAGCAGCGCGGCACGCGCCTGGTGTTCATCGGGCAAGACCTTGATGAAGCAGCGCTGCGCAAGGGCCTGGAGAATGTGGCCGCCTGACCTTCCGATTCCGCACTGAAACCTGTTCCATGCACCTGCTGTCCACGCGCCCCGGCGGCTTCGTCGAGGACGAGAGCATCGTCACCCGCCTCGACCAGACGCCGGCCGACATCGTCATCCTGAGCTCGGCCGACACCACGCTGGCCCTGCTGTCCTCGGCCGTGGCCGCGCTGGCCGGGGCGTCGGCGGACTTTCCTTCGGTGCGGCTGGCCAATCTGCTGTACCTGCGCCAGCCGGCCTCGCTGGACCTGTATGTGGACGAGGTGCTGCGCCATGCGCGCGTGGTCATCGTGGACCACCTGGGCTCGGAGTCGGCCTGGCCCTACGGCATCGAGCAGATCGGCTCGCTGGCGCGCCGCAAGGGGCAGCGCCTGGCCATGTTCTCGGGTGACCTGCAGGAAGACCCGCACCTGCTGGCGCGCAGCACGCTGCCGGCCGCCGCCTGCCGCCAGCTGTGGCAGTACCTGCGCTCGGGCGGCGCGGCCAATGCGCGCGAATTCCTCAAGGCCACCGTCTACCACGGGCTGGACCGGGGCGATGCGCCGCTGCCGCCGCGCACCCTGCCGCAGGCAGCCGTGCACGTGCCGCCTGCGCTGTTCGAGAACGCACCCAACCCTGCCCAGGTGCAGGCCCATGACGTGGCCGGCATCGACGACCTGCAGCGCGCCTGGACGCCGGGCGCGCCCACGGTGGCCCTGGTGTTCTACCGCTCCCACCTGCTGGCGGGCAATACGGCAGCCTTCGACGCCATGGCCCTGTCGCTGCAGCAGCGCGGCATGAACCCGCTGCCCGTGGCGCTGGACTCGCTCAAGGACCCGCTGTGCCTGGCCACGCTGCGCCAGCTCTGCGAAGACCATGCCGTGCAGCTGGTGCTCAACACCACGGCGTTTTCGGCGCTGGAATCGGGTACGGCCCTGGCCGGCGATGCGCCCGTGCTGCAGGTGATCGCCAGCGGCGGCAACCGCGAGGACTGGTGGGCCGACAGCCAGGGCCTGCGCCCGCGCGACATCGCCATGCAGGTGGTGCTGCCCGAGATGGATGGCCGCATCATCACGCGCGCCATCAGCTTCAAAGGCCTGTCCCACCGCTGCGCCTTCACCCAGGCCGACGTGGTGGCCTACCAGCCCGAGCCCGACCGCGTGGACTTCGTGGCCGACCTGGCCTGGCGCTGGTGCCGCCTGCGCAGCCTGCCCGCGCGCGACAAGCGCCTGGCCCTGGTGCTGGCCAACTATCCGGGCAGCGAAGGCCGCATCGGCAGCGGCGTGGGGTTGGATACGCCGGCCTCGGTGATCGCCATCCTGCAGCACCTGGCGGCCGAAGGCCATGAGCTGGGCGACCCCGCGCAGCTGCCCGCCGATGGCCAGGCGCTGATGCACACCCTGCAGCAGGGCATTGCCAACGACCCGGCCCAGTGGCCGCTGCGACCGGCCTGGCAAAGCTATGCGCTGGACGAATACCTGGCACGCCTGGCCGCGCTGCCGGACGGCATGGCCGACGCCATCACGGCGCGCTGGGGCGCGCCCGAGGCCGACCCGCTGCTGCGCCAGGGCCGCTTCATGATCGCGGGCCTGCGCCTGGGCCATGTCTTTGTCGGCATACAGCCGGCGCGTGCATTGGTCGGTAAAGGCATGGGCGCGCAGGACTATGCGAGCTACCACGATGCCGAGCTGGTGCCTCCCCACAGCTACCTGGCCTTCTACTTCTGGCTGCGCGACCGCTTTGCCGTGGACGCCATGGTCCACGTGGGCAAGCATGGCAACCTCGAATGGCTGCCGGGCAAGAGCCTGGCGCTGTCGGGCGCGTGCTGGCCCGATGCCATCCTCGGCCCGCTGCCGCACCTGTACCCCTTCATCGTCAACGATCCCGGCGAAGGCGCCCAGGCCAAGCGCCGCAGCCAGGCCGTGATCATCGACCACCTGATGCCGCCGCTGACGCGCGCCGAAAACCACGGCCCGCTGCAGGACCTGGAGCGCCTGGTGGACGAGTACTACGACGCCCTGCTGGTCGATGCGCGGCGCGGCGCGCTGCTGCGCCGCCAGATCCTGGACATCGTGCGCCGCCAGCACCTGGACCAGGAGCTGGACCTGGCGCCCGGTGCCGCGCAGGACGACGATGCCGTGCTCGAACGCATAGACGCCTACCTGTGCGAGCTCAAGGAAACCCAGATCCGCGATGGCCTGCATGTCTTCGGCGCCTCGCCTCAAGGCCGCCAGCGCCGCGACACGCTGCTGGCGCTGGCGCGCTTCCCGTCGGACGAAGGCCAGGGCCTGATACAGGCGCTGGCCGCCGACCTGCTGGACAGCCCCGAGTTCGACCCGCTGCGCATGGAGCCTGCACGCCCCTGGACCGGCGCGCGTCCCGCCGCACTGCAGGCCGTGAGCGACGAGCCCTGGCGCCATGAGGGCGACACGCGCGAGCGCCTGGAGCTGCTGGCCCAGCAGTTGCTGGAAGGTGAGGCCCCGGCCGGTGACTGGCCGCAGACACGCGCCGCGCTGCAACAGGTGCACGCCGTGCTGGCGCCCGCGCTGGATGCCTGCGGCGGCGAGGAACTGCGCCAGCTGCTGCGCGGGCTGCAGGGCCGCTTCGTGCCGCCCGGGCCCAGCGGATCGCCCTCGCGCGGGCGGCCCGACGTGCTGCCCACGGGGCGCAATTTCTATACGCTGGACACGCGCGCCATTCCCACTCAGGCCGCCTGGGAGCTGGGCCAGCAGGCCACGCTCAGGCTGCTGGAGCGCTACCTGCAGGAGCACGGCGAATACCCGCGCACCCTGGGCCTGTCGGTCTGGGGCACGGCCACCATGCGCACGGGCGGCGACGACATTGCCCAGGCCTTTGCGCTGATCGGCGTGCGCCCCAAATGGGCGCCCGGCAGCCAGCGCGTGGTGGACTTCGAGGTGGTGCCGCGCGTGGGCATGGGCCGGCCGCGCGTGGATGTGACGCTGCGCATCTCGGGCTTCTTCCGCGATGCCTTCCCGGGCGCCGTGCAGATGTTCGACGCGGCCGTGCAGGCCGTGGCCGCGCAGGACGAAGACGCCGAGGACAACCCCATACGCGCGCGCATCCTGGCCGAGGCCGAGCAACTGCAGGCGCAGGGCATGGACGCCGTGCAGGCCCGCCTGCAGGCCGGCTGGCGCGTGTTCGGCGCGCCGCCCGGCCACTATGGATCGGGCCTGGGCGGACTGTTCCAGAGCGGCGACTGGCAGGGCGATGCCGACCTGGCCCAGGCCTACCTGGGCTGGAGCCAGCACGCCTACGGCCAGGACGCAGAGGGCGTGCCCGCAGGCGACGCGCTGCGCCGCCGCCTGGGCGAGCTCGACGTGGTGGCCCACAACCAGGACAGCCGCGAGCACGACATCCTCGACTCGGGCGACTACTTCCAGTTCCAGGGCGGCATGGCCTCGGCCGTGCGCCACCTCTCGGGCCGCCAGCCCGCGCTCTACCACGGCGACCACGCCAACCCGGCCCAGCCGCGCGTGCGCTCGCTCAAGGAGGAGATTGCGCGCGTGGTGCGCTCGCGCGTCACCAATCCCAAGTGGATGGACGGCGCCAAGCGCCACGGCTACAAGGGCGCCTTCGAGATGGCGGCCACGGTGGACTATCTCTTCGGCTTCGACGCCACCACGCAGCAGGTGGGCGACCACCAGTACGCCCTGGTGGCCGACGCCTATGTGCTGGATGCGGCCACGCGCGACTTTCTCGTGCAGCACAATCCGCAGGCCCTGCGCGACATGCTGGAGCGCCTGCTCGAAGCCATGCAGCGCGGCCTGTGGGAGCAGCCCGGCGACTATCGCCAGCAGCTGGAAGACCTGCTGCTGGAACATGAAAACCATCTCGAAGGATTGCGCGGATGACCGCATCTCCTGACCTGGGCAGCGGCGCCCAGCCCGCGCTGCCGCCGCTGTTTCCCTTTGCCGCCATTGCCGGCCAGCCCCTGCTGTGCCAGGCGCTGCTGCTGGCCGCCATCGACCCGCAACTGGGCGGCGTGCTGATCGAGGGGCCGCGCGGTACGGCCAAGTCCACGGCCGCGCGCGCGCTGGCCGAGCTCATCGATGCCGCGCCCTTCGTCACGCTGCCGCTGGGCGCCTCGCTGGAGCATCTGGCCGGCTCGCTGGACCTGGGCCAGGCCATGGCCGGCCATGCACTCAAATTCGCGCCCGGCCTGCTGGCGCGCGCCCATGGCGGCGTGCTCTATGTGGACGAGATCAACCTGCTGCCCGATGCCCTGGTCGATGTGCTGCTGGATGCGGCTGCCAGCGGCGTCAACGTGGTCGAGCGCGACGGCATCTCGCACCGCCACGCGGCGCGCTTCGTGCTGGTGGGCACCATGAACCCCGAGGAAGGCCAGCTGCGCCCGCAGCTGCTGGACCGCCTGGGCCTGTGCGTGCGCCTGGCCAATGTGGAGGATGCGGCCCAGCGCCAGGCCATCGTGCGCGCGCGGCTGCTGTTCGATGCCGACCCGGCCGCCTTCCGCGCCCGCCATGCAGACGCCCAGGCCGCGCTGGCCGCGCAGCTGCGCACGGCACGCGAGCGCCTGCAGCCGGCCGGCGCGCTGCCCTGGTCCGACGCGGTGCTGCAGGCCGCAGGCGCGCTGTGCATTGCCGCCCAGGTGGACGGCCTGCGCGCCGACCTGGTGCTGCTGCGCGCCGCCCGCGCCTGGGCCGCCTGGCTGGGCGATGCCGAGGTCAGGCCCGACCATGTGCAGGCCGTGGCCGAGCTGGTGCTGGTGCACCGCCGCAAGCCGGGGGCGCCGCAGCCACAGCCGCAGCCGCAGCGGCCATCCCCACAGCAAGCGCCATCGAATCCGCCTTCGCAGTCGCCGGCACAAATCCGGCCGCCTGCAGAATCCACGGCCAACGGCGCAGGCGACAGCCCGCCCTCCGAGGCTGACTGGGGCGCCATGCCGCCCGCGCCCGTGGGCCTGCTGCGTGTCGCCGTGCCCTCATTGCTGGCCCGCGAGGCCGCAAAGGCGGGAGCGCCCGCCACAAAAAAAGCCTGAGCCCTCGCGG
>NZ_LFJT01000098.1:0-13372 GCF_001682645.1 Delftia sp. JD2 | reverse complement strand
GGCGGGATGCGGGGTGGCAAGCCTGCCGAAGGACAGGCTTGCTTCGTCATCTGACTTGCCGCAGTTGTTTGAGCGGCGCGCGAAGCGCAAAGCGAGTTCTGCGGCACACCCCGCATCCCGCCCAACGCAGGTCGCCCGCAGCGAAGCGAAGGGTCGTGGGCAGTGCGGGGCGCGCTTCTTTGCCCACTTTCTTATCGCGCGATAAGAAAGTGGGTCGCCTGCCGGGGCGAGACCCGGCCTCTGCCGCAAAAGGCACAACAGAATCAAAAACAGGTCAACCAGAAATCAGCCAATCCGAGCAATCACAGCCCCCAACACCTGCGCCTTCCCCGCCTCAGCCACCAAAGCCACCACCCCACTGCGATGCGCAGTCACCTGCATCTCCATCTTCATGGCCTCCATGACGGCAATCACATCGCCCTCCTGAACGGTGTCGCCATCGGCCACCTTCCACGCATGCAGATTGCCTGCAATGGGTGAGGTGACGGCAGCGGGGTCCACGGCAGATTCGGCAGCGGGCGCGGCAGCCACACCGCCGCCAGCCGATGCCAGCCCCTGCAGCAGCACCGCAGGCAGGCCCAGCGACACCCGGCGCCCGTCGATCTCGACCGCGCAGCGCACCAGGCTGGCGTCGGGCAGCGGCTCGGCACGCACGGCGGCGGCCAGGGGTTCGGCGAAGTCCGATTCGATCCAGCGCGTGTGGACCTTGAAGCCGTCGTTGCCCACGAAGTCGGCATGGCCGATGACGGCGCGGTGGAAGGGCAGGACGGAGGACAGGCCTTCGATGCGGAACTCGGCCAGCGCGCGGCGAGCACGCGCCAGGGCCTGTTCGCGCGTGGCGCCGCTGACGATGAGCTTGGCCATCAGCGAGTCGAAGCTGCCGGGCACGACCGAGCCGGTCTGCACGCCCGTGTCCAGGCGCACGCCGGGGCCCGAGGGTGGGTCGAACCGCACCACGGGGCCGGGCGTGGGCAGGAAGCCGCGGCCCACGTCTTCGGCGTTGATGCGAAATTCGATGGAGTGGCCCAGCGGCGCCGGGGTTTCGGTGATGGACAGGGGCAGGCCGTCGGCCACGCGCAGCTGCTCGATCACCAGGTCCACGCCCGTGGTCTGCTCGGTCACGGGGTGCTCGACCTGCAGGCGCGTGTTGACTTCGAGGAAGGAGATGGCGCCGCTCTGGCTCAGGAGGAATTCCACCGTGCCCGCGCTGACGTAGCCGGCCGCCGCGCAGATATCGCGTGCGGAGCTGTGGATGCGGGCGCGCTGCTCGTCGCTGAGGAAGGGCGCCGGGGCCTCTTCCACCAGCTTCTGGTTGCGCCGCTGCAGCGAGCAGTCGCGCGTGCCCAGCACGACCACGTTGCCGTGGGTGTCGGCCAGCACCTGGGCCTCGATATGGCGGGGGCGGTCCAGGAATTGCTCGACAAAGCATTCGCCGCGGCCGAAGGCGGTGACGGCCTCGCGCACGGCCGAGTGAAAGAGCTCCTCCACCTCGTCCATGCGCCACGCGATCTTCATGCCGCGCCCGCCGCCGCCGAAGGCGGCCTTGATGATGATGGGCAGGCCGTGCTGCTGGGCAAAGGCCAGCACTTCGCCGGCATCCTTGACGGGGTCGGGCGTGCCGGCCACCAGGGGAGCGCCGACCTGCAGGGCGATCTTGCGCGCCTCGACCTTGTCGCCCAGCTTGGCGATGGTCTCGGGCGTGGGGCCGATCCAGCGCAGGCCCGCATCCAGCACGGCGCGCGCAAAGGCTTCGCTTTCGGACAGGAAGCCGTAGCCGGGGTGCACGGCGTCGGCGCCGCTCTTGTGCGCGATGGCGATGAGCTTGGCGATGTTCAGGTAGGTGTCGGCCGGGCGCTCGCCGTCCAGGCCATAGGCCTCGTCGGCCATGCGCACGTGCAGGGCGTCGATGTCGGCATCGGCGTAGACGGCCACGGATTTCACGCCGTAGTCGGCGCAGGCGCGGGCGATGCGGACGGCGATCTCGCCACGGTTGGCAATCAGGACTTTTTTCATGATCAGCTTCTTTCAGTTGCGGGCAGGCGCCACCGGGCGCCCCCCGCGTTCAGTTCTTGGAGCCTTGCGCGCCGGGGGTGTATTCCTCGAAGGCGCGGATGGGGTTGAAGCGGATCCAGGCGCCCACGGGAATCTGGCCGGCCAGATCGAGGTGGTGCGGCGCCACGCAGCCGATGACGGGGTAGCCGCCCGTCAGCGGATGGTCGGCCAGGAACAGCACGGGCTGGCCGCTGGGGGGCACCTGGATGGCGCCCAGCGGCGTGCCTTCGCTGGGCAGCTCGCCGGCCACGGCGCGCGCCAGGGGCTGCTCGCCCGCCACGCGCAGGCCCACGCGGTTGGACTGCGGCGTGACCTGCCAGCGCTGCGCGGCCAGCAGGGCCACGGCCTCGGGCGTGAACCAGTCGGTGCGCGGGCCCAGCTCCACGTCCAGCACCACGTCCTGCCCGGTGGTGGGCAGGGATTCGGGCGGCAGCTCGGGGGCGGCCACGGCCTTGCGGTCCGCAGGCCGAACGGGCAGGACCTGGCCCACGGCCAGGGCGGCAGGGCCGACATTCGCCAGGGTGTCGGTGCAGGCGCTGCCCAGCACGGGCGTGACGGCAAAGCCGCCGCGCACGGCCACATAGCAGCGCGCGCCGGCCACGGGCTGGCCCACGGTCAACTGGTCACCATCGGCCAGGGCCACGGCCTGGTAGCGCGGCACGCTCCAGCGCTGGCCGGACCCCGTGGTCACGGTCAGGGGCGCATCGGCGCCCGTGATGGCGACCACGGTCTCGCCCTGGCTTTGCAGCGACAGGCCACCGCCCACGGTCTCCAGCACGGCCAGGTCGCTGGCATTGCCGACCAGGCGGTTGGCGGCCTTGAAGGCTGCCTGGTCCATGGCGCCCGAGGCCGAGACGCCCTGCCCGGCCTGGCCCAGGCGGCCCCGGTCCTGGAACAGCGTCATGAGGCCCGTCGCCTTCACGCGCAGCGCGTTGCCTTCATGCGGCGCGGCCTGCGCCACGGCGGGCGCGGGCGCCTCATCCACCTGGGCCATGCCGGCCGCATCGACAAAGCGCACGCGGTAGCCGGGCTGCAGCAGCGCAGGCAGCTCGCGCGCCAGGTCCCACATGCGGGCCGAGGTGCGGCCTATCAGTTGCCAGCCGCCCGGGCTGGCCTGGGGATAGACGGCGCTGAACGTGCCGCCCAGCGCCACCGAGCCGGCCGGCACGCGCGTGCGCGGCGTGGTGCGGCGCGGCACGTTGAAGATCGGATCGCCCCCGCTGAGGTAGGCAAAGCCGGGCGCGAAGCCCGTGAAGGCCACGGCGTACTCGCTGCCCGTGTGGCGGCGCACGACTTCCTCGGGCGTGATGCCCAGCAGCTGCGCCACATCGGCCAGGTCCTCGCCGTCGTAGTGCACGGGAATCTCGACCAGCACATTGCTGCGCTCGGCCCGCTGGCCCAGGTCGCGCGCGGCAATGCGGCGCACCAGCTCGGCCACGCCCAGCCTGGCGGGAGCGAACTGCACGAGCACGGTGCGCGCGGCCGGCACCAGCTCCTGCACGCCATCGATGGGCTCGCGCTGCAGCGAGCCCAGCAGGGCCAGGGTTTCATCGAGATCGGCCAGCTCCACCATCAGGGCCTGCCGGTTGACGGGTAGAAAACGCATGGTGTGCCCTCAGCCCACGAAGGAGGAAATGCGCACGCCCTCCTGCTCGAAACGTTCGCGCAGGTGGCGTGCAATGGCCACGGCACCGGGGCTGTCGCCGTGCACGCAGATGGAGTCGGCGGCAATGCGCACCAGGCTGCCATCGACGGCCTCGACCACGCCGTCGCGCACCAGGGACAGCATGCGCGCGGCGATCTGGTCCACATCGTGCAGCACGGCGCCCGGATCGCGGCGCGAGACCAGGGTGCCCTCGGGCGTGTAGCCGCGGTCGGCAAAGGCCTCGGCCACCACGGTCAGGCCCGCATCGCGCGCCCAGTCGATCAGGGGCGAGCCGGCCAGCGCCACCAGCACCAGGCTGGGGTCGATGGCGCGCATGGCCGTGATCACGTCGGTGGCCTGGCGCCTGTCGTGGGCGATGGTGTTGTATAGCGCGCCGTGCGGCTTGACGTAGCGCACCTCGGTGCCGGCCACGCGGGCCAGGCCCTGCAGCGCACCGATCTGGTAGATGACGCCGGCCACCAGGTCGGCGCTGGCCACATCCATGTTGCGCCGGCCGAAGCCGACGAGGTCGGGATAGGACACATGGGCGCCCACCATGGCGCCGCGCTCGCGGGCGGCCTTAAGCGTCTCCAGGATGCCTGCCGGGTCGCCGGCATGGAATCCGCAGGCCACGTTGGCGCTGCTGACGATGTCGAGCATGGCGGCGTCGTCGCCCATGCGCCATCCGCCCAGGCTCTCGCCAAGATCACTGTTCAGGTCAATTTTCATCGTTCTCTCCTCGCCGGACTCGGTGCACAGGCTCTCAGTGCAGCTGGCCGGCGTTTTCCTTCAGATCCTGGGTCACGGTCAGGGCCGTGCGAATGGTCTCGCGCACGGCAGCCACCTGGTCGGCCAGGCACATGCTGGGCATGCCCGGCTTGCGCGCTGCCTGCTCGGGCAGGGCCGGCACGTGGATGAAGCCGCCACGCGCGCCCGGCGCCGCCTTGCCCTGGGCCAGCCAGTGCATGAGCGCGAAAAACACGTGGTTGCAGACAAAGGTGCCCGCCGTGTTGGACACGGAAGACGGAATGCCGCGCGCGCGCAGGTTGTGCACCACGGCCTTGATGGGCAGCGTGGAAAAGTACGCGGCGGGCGCGCCCGGGATCACCACCTGGTCCACGGGCTGGCGCGCCGCATGGTCTGGAATGCGGGCGTCGTCGATATTGATGGCCACGCGCTCGGGCGTGAACTCGCTGCGGCCGCCGGCCAGGCCCAGGCTGATGACCAGCACCGGCTGCAGTTGTGCCAGTGCCTCCTGCAGCTGGCGCAGCGACTCGCCGAACACGCAGCGCAGCTGCAGGCCGTGGACGGTGGCGCCGGCCACGGTCTCGCCATGCAGGGCACGCGCCACTTCCCACGAGGGATTGACAGGGTCCTGCTCGAACGGCTCGAAGCCGGTCACCAGGATGCGCGGGGAAGTGGAATCGGTCATGGCAACAGTCCGTCCTTTAACGGAACATCAGGAAGTACAGCAGGAAGACATTGGCGGTCAGCAGGGCCAGGGCCGTGGGCACCTGGGCTCGGATCACGGCATTCTTGTCGATCTCCAGCAGCGCGGCGGGCACCAGGTTGAAGTTGGCCGCCATGGGCGTCAGCAGGGTGCCGCAGTAGCCCGAGAGCATGCCGATGGCCGCCATCACGGCCGGGTCGCCATGGTAGACGCCGACCAGGATGGGCACGCCCACGCCGCCCGTCATCACCGGGAAGGCCGCGAAGCCATTGCCCATGACCACGGTGAACAGCGCCATGCCCAGCACGTAGACGGCCACGGCCACGAAGCGGATGTCCATGTTGATATAGGTGGTGGTCACATAGGCCACGGCCTTGCCCACGCCGGCGTCCGAGAACACCAGGCCCAGCATGCCCAGCATCTGGGGCAGGACCAGAGCCCAGCCCAGCGCATCGGTCAGGCGGCGCGATTCGCGCATGCCCTGGGCCGGCGTCTCGCGGGTCAGCCAGCAGGCCAGGCCCAGCGCCAGCACGCAGCCCACGCCCAGGCTCACCAGCGTGGTGGCCTTGGGGTCCAGCAGGGGCGTGCCGCCGAAGACCAGGTGCGAGGCGCTGAGCGTGCCCACCATGGTGATCAGCGGAATCGCCAGGGCCGGTGCGAACAGCTTGTTGCCCAGGCGCTTGGCGCTGGCCAGGTACTCGGCATCGCTGCGCGGCGCATGGCGGCCGCTGCCCACGCCGCCGAAGCCGGCGATCAGGGCCATGGCCACGGCGATCACGCCCACGACCACGGGCGGCAGTTCATTGCCCACCAGGAAGACGGCTGCATACAGCGCCCAGAACAGGCCGCTGGACCAGCGCTTGGGGTTGCTGGCATCGCGCAGCGTCATCACGGCCGTGACGGCCAGGACGAAGCCGACCAGGTAGTACAGGTGTTGGATGGTCAGCGTCATTTCAGGCTCCCTTGGCTTGGGTGGCGTTGGCGTTGGCTGCGTCGGCTTCGACACCGGCCTTGTACTGGGCCAGTTCGCGCTCCAGCATGCGGTCCAGGCGGCGCAGGCGCCAGGCATGGATCACGAAGGCGCAGATGGCCGTGGGAATGCCCCACAGCGCGACGTGGATGGGCTCGACCTCGATGCCGGCTTCCTTCAGGAAGGTGGTCATCAGCACGATGGCGCCGAAGGCCACGAAGATGTCCTCGCCGAAGAACAGGCCCACGTTGTCCGTGGCGGCCGAGTAGGCGCGCAGCTTGTCGCGCACCTTGGCGGGCAGGATGCCGAAGCGCGACTGGGTCGCACCTTCGGCCATGGGCGCCAGCAGCGGGCGCACCATCTGCGGATGCCCGCCCAGGCTGGTCAGGCCCACGGCGGCCGTCAGCTGGCGTGCGGCCAGGTAGACGATGAGCAGACGGCCTGCGGTGGCCGACTTGATGGAGCTGATCCAGTTCTGCGCGTGCTGGCGCAGGCCATGGCGCTCCAGCAGGCCGATCACGGCCAGCGGCAGCAGGATGATCAGCGGCAGGTTGCGCGTCTTGATGAAGCCCGTGCCAATGGTGGCCAGCACCTTGTCGACGGGGAAGCCCGCCGCCAGTGCCGTGCCGATGGCCGTGACGATCACGACCAGCATGGGATTGAAGCGCAGCACGAAGCCCGCAACGATGATGGCCACTCCGATAAGCGGCCAGAGATTGACGTCAGTCAGCATGTTGATTCCCCCTTCACACCCCGCGGTGCGGTGCGGCCGTCAAGCCACCCCGCAGGCCCAACCCGGTGGCGTGGAGTGCGCTGCCAACCTGGTTTTGTTCAACAAAACAAAGAATTTGTCTTACAGAAACGAATTGTGAATAAGACAATCAGCGCATGCTGATAGTACAAACCCGCATATCGTTGCCCAAGGATTGAGCACGCACGGGGTTTCCAAATGCCAAAAACTATCGGATATTGAACATCCATAGAAGGCATGAACACAACAATGCCCCTGCCCCGGTATCGCCTGTGACGAGGCCGCCTCCTACAATGGGCCGCCCTCCCGGCCTGCGGCGCACGCGTGGCAGTCGGCGTGAATGGCACCTTCCTGCTCCCATCCCTTTTGTCCGAGCTCTGAATCCATGCAACGCCGTCAACTTGTTTCCCTGCTTCCCCGTGCTGCAGCCATCGCAGCGGTTCCCGCGCTGGCGCCGGCCTTCGTGCGCAATGCCTTCGCCGATGAGGCAGGCCTGTCCGCCAAGACCATCACCATCGGCTGCTCGGCCGCCATGAGCGGCCCGCTGGCCGGGTTCGGCTCCGACATCAAGCTGGGCACGGAAGCGGCCATGGCGCAGATCAACGCACGTGGCGGCATCCAGGGCCGCACGCTGCAGCTGCAGATGGTTGACGACGGCTACGTGCCCCAGCGCTCGGCCGACAACGTGCGGCAGATGCTCTCCAAGGGCACGGCCTTTGCCCTGCTGTCCTGCGTGGGCACGCCCAACAACGCCGCCGTCATCCCGCTGATCGAGGAAGCCGGCGTTCCCTATGTGGCGCCGTTCACGGGCGCCTCGTCGCTGCGCAAGGGATCGCGCAACGTCTTCCATGTGCGCGCCAGCTACACCACCGAGGTCCGCCGCCTGGTCCAGCGCCTTGCGGGCATGGGGCTCAAGGGCATTGGCATCGTCTACCTGGACAACGCCTACGGCCGCGAAATGCTGGAGGACGCCACGCGCGCCCTGGAGGCCGAGAAGATGGCCCCCGCCGTGCAGGCGGCCATCGCCACCGATGGCAAGAATCTGGCCGATGTGTTGAACAAAGTGGACGCGGCCCACCCCTCGGCCGTGCTGCTGGCCACGGCTGGCACGGTGTCGGTCGATCTGGTGCGCGGCCTGCGCAAGAGCGCGCCCGGCGTGCTGCTCACCGGCCTGAGCGTGACCCTGCCCAACGACAGCCTCAAGCCGCTGGGCGAGGACGCCCGGGGCATTGCCCTGACCATGGTCGTTCCCGCGCCGCACCAGGCCAAGCTGCAGGTGGTGCGCGACTACCAGGCCGCCATGCGCGCCCACGGGCAGCAGGAGTTCTCGCTGGGCACGCTGGAAGCCTATGTGAACACACGCGTGCTGGCCGAGGGCCTGGAACGCGCAGGCCGCGACCCCAGCCAGGCCAAGCTGCGCTCGGCGCTGGCCGGCATCCGCAACTGGGACATGGGCGGCTTCGTCATCGACTACAGCGGCCAGACGCCCCATGTCGGCTCCAGCTTCATCGACCTGGGCGTGCTGGGCAATGCGGGGCGCTTCATCGGTTGATGAAGGCGGGTGGCTTGCGGGCCAGGCCGCTGGCGGATCGGCCCATCGTTTCTTCCTGTCGCTGCACCAAGGAGCCTTCGCCATGCCTGCCGAACGTCACCCACTTCCGCGCCCTGCCTTGCACCCCTCTTTTCATCCCGCTTCGCACCGGGGCCTGCAGCGCCGCCTGCTCATCCTGGCAGCGGCTGCCCTGCCCGGCCTTGCCCTGGCGCAGAAATGGCCTGCGCAGCCCGTGCGCATCGTCGTGCCCTACACGGCCGGAGGCGGCTCGGACAACATCGCCCGCGCGCTGGGCACGGAGCTGTCGCGCGAACTGGGCCAGCCCGTGGTCGTGGACAACAAGCCCGGCGCCTCGGCCATGCTGGGCGCCGAGCTGGTGGCACGCGCCGCGCCCGACGGCTACACGCTGCTCCTGGCTGACATGCCGCACACCATCACGCCCAGTCTCTACAAGACACCGTACGACGCGCTCAAGGACTTCACGCCCGTGGCCCTGATCGGCTCCTCGCCGCTGGTGCTGGCTGTCAACCCCAAGCTCAAGGCGCAGAGCGTGAAGGAATACATCGCGATGGCCAAGGCACGGCCCGGCCAGATCAACTTCGCCTCGGGCGGCACGGGTACGGCCACGCATCTGGCAGGCGAGCTGTTCAAGCAACAGACGGACACCTTCATCACCCACATTCCCTACAAGGGCTCGGGCCAGGCCGTCGCCGACGTGGTGGCCGGCCATACCGAGAGCATGTTCTCCTCGGCCCCCACCGTGATCCCCCATATCAAAAGCGGCGCGCTGCGCGCCCTGGCCACCACGGGTGCCCAGCGCTCGCCGGCCCTGCCCCAGGTGCCCACGATGGCCGAAAGCGGCGTGCGCGGCCTCACCGTGCTGCACTGGTTCGGCCTGCTGGCGCCTGCCCGGTTGCCCCCCGGCATACAGACCGCGCTGCACGATGCCGTGGCCCGCGCCATGGCCACGCCCGCGCTCCAGGCCAAGCTGCAGTCCCTGGGGCTGGAACTGACGCCCCGCACTCCAGCGGAGTTCGGCGCCCAGATGGAGACCGACGCCGCACGCTGGGCCCGCGTCATCAAGGAACGCAACATCAAGGCGGACTGAATGCCCTCCCTGCACCATCACCACGACGCCGTTGACCTGCGCAGCGACACCGTCACACGCCCCACGCCGCAGATGCTCGAAGCCATGGCCTGCGCCCCGCTGGGCGACGACGGCCTGGACGGCGACCCGACGGTGCGTGCGCTGGAAGAGACGGCGGCACAGCGCTTTGGCAAGGCCGCAGGCCTGTTCGTGGCCAGCGGCACCATGGGCAACCTCGTGGCCGTGTTCGCCCATGGCCGCATGCCCGGCGAGGTGCTGGCCGAGGCCGGCAGCCATCTGCTGAACGCCGAGCGCGCAGCCGCAGGCCTGACCGGCATGCACTACCGCAGCCTGCCCGGCGACGGCGGCCTGATCGCCCTGCCCGCGCTGGAAGCGGCGCTGGACACCTCGGCATCCGCGCGCTGCCCCAGCGCCCTCGTGGCCGTGGAGAACACCCACAACGCACGGGGCGGCAGCGTGGCGGCGCCCGAGTCGCTGGCGGCCCTGCATGCCCTGGCCGCCCGCCATGGCGTGCCCGTGCACACCGATGGCGCGCGCCTGTTCAATGCCGCCGTGGCACTGGGCCTGTCCTGCCGCGAGATCGCCGCGCACACGGATTCGGTCACCGTCTGCCTGTCCAAGGGCCTGTCGGCCCCGGTGGGCTCGGTGCTCATGGGCCCGGCCGACTTCATCGCGCGGGCGCGCGGCATACGGCGCATGCTGGGCGGCACCATGCGCCAGGCCGGCGTGATCGCGGCGGCGGGCCTGGTGGCGCTGGAGCACATGGTCGATCGCCTGGCCGAGGACCACGCACGTGCCCGCCGCCTGCACCAGGGCCTGCGCGCCATCCACCCCGCATGGTGCGCGGCCGAACTGCCGCAGACCAACATCGTGCAGGTGCGCGTGGGCACCAGCGCGGCCGATGCGCGCCTTTGGGAGGCACGCCTTGCCGAAGCCGGCGTGCTGGTGCGCACGGGCAGCGCAGGCCTGCTGCGCCTGGTCACGCACCGCCACATTGACGACAAGGCCGTGGACAGCACCCTGCAGGCCTTCACCCGGCTGCACCACGACAACTGAGCACCGCGCGAGGCCGGCAGGAGTGCCGGCCCTGGCTACACTGCCCATCGACCCTTGCATCCCCCATCACCATGACCCGCAGCACCGATATCCTCAACCTGACCGACCGCGTGACCGAGCAGCTGCGCAGCAAGCTCATCGATGGTGCCTGGGAGCCCGGGCAAAAGCTGTCGGAGGCCTCACTCAGCGAAAGCCTGCAGATCTCGCGCAACACGCTGCGCGAGGCCTTCCGGCTGCTGACCAAGGAGGGGCTGCTGGTGCACGAGCCCAACAAGGGCGTATCGGTGGCGGCGCCCAGCATCGCCTCCATCATCGACATCTACCGCGTGCGCCGCATGGTGGAGTGCCAGGCGCTGGCCCAGGCCTATCCCATGCACCCGGCTCGCAGCCTGATGCGCGAAGCCGTGGAGGCAGCGCAGCGCCACCGCGAGGCCCAGGACTGGTCGGGCGTGGGCACGGCCAACATGAGTTTCCACAAGGCCGTGGTGCAGCTGGCCGACAGCGAGCGCCTGGACACCATGTTCGAGCACCTGCTGGCCGAGCTGCGGCTGGCCTTCGGCCTGCTGCGCGACCCGCACTTCCTGCATGCCCCCTATGTGGACATGAATGCGCGCATCCTGCAGCAGTTCGAGGACGGCAAGCCGGCCGAGGCCGCTGCCGCGCTCAATGACTACCTGGTGCATTCGGAGCGGCTGATCCTGGCCGCCTACGCCCGCCGCCTGGCTGAGAAGGGCATCAAGGTGTGAAAACAATAGACACCCCCTGAGGCGCTTCGCGCCTTCCCCCTCTCTCGCTACGCGGGAGGGGGACGACACCCTCGGTGCGGGGCTGCCCTTCCTCGGTGTCCCCGGCTTTGGGCAGCGCCGGTTTCATTGGCGGTGTTCAGCGCACAACACTGGCTCGCATTCAACGCCGCGCGTCCAGGCTCCAGCGCGCCACGGGCGCCAGCATCAGTTGCACGAATCCCCCGGCGATCGCCAGGTTCTTCAGGAACTGCACCAGCTGGCCCTTGTCGCCGAACTGGTTGTGGAACATCAGCGCCGACATGACGCTGAACACGGCCATCACGGCCGCGGCCTCGCGGGTGCGCCAGCCCAGCAGCAGGGCCGTGGCCACGCCCAGCTCCACCACCAGCGCCATGGCATACGACAGCATGGGCAGCGGCAGGCCCGCCTTGGCGATATAGGCCATGGTGCCCTCCGGCCCCATCAGCTTGCCGATGCCGCTGTAGATGAACAGCAGGCTCAGCAGCACCCGGGCCAGCAGCGGTGCGAAGTCGGCCCAGGGCGATGCTGCGGCGTGGGCAGCGCGATGCGTGGCGGCGCGCGTCATCGCATCAGCCCGGGACACGGCCGGAACCCTGGCCTTCGGCCGCCTTCACCGAGCCGCCCAGGCGCTGCACTTCGGCCAGGTACTCGGGGCCGCTGCGCATGCGCTGGTACTGGGCCAGGCGCTGCTGGTAGTCGGCATCCCAGTGGTTCACGTCGGACTCGCGGTAGACGTTGAGGCCGGCGCGGTTCCACAGTGCCAGGTCGGCCTGCACTTCGGCGCGCGACAGCGCGGGGCCGGAGGCGACGGGCTCGGCGCCGAACCAGGTTTCTGCAGATACCGTGGCGGCCGGTGCGGCCGAGGCCATGCCCGACCACAAGGCGGAGGAAAGGGCGGCGGAAAGGGAAACGATGGCGAAGAGGGTCTTTGCGTGCTTCATGGCGAATCCTTTGTCAAATCCTGCAGCGCGTGATTGCGTTCTGCATGGCTGCAGTCTCGTCTTCGCCCGCCTGCGCGTCAGTGCCTAAACGCACAGCTTTGCGCAAACTCTCCGGCTCCCAGGCTCACGGCCACTGCAGGCCGGGCCGCGCCACATGCAGGGCCTGCAAGGGCTCGGAGCGCCCGCGCACCTGCACCTGCCGGACTTCTCCCAGGCCATCGGCCACGCCCGCGCGGCGCGCCACCTCCAGCGACAGCACCAGCCGCGCCTGGGCGCTCTTGGTGTATTCCTGCAGGCGGCTGGCCGTGTTGACCACCTCGCCCACGGCCGTGAAGGTGGTGGTGTGCTCGAAGCCCACGCGCCCCACGGCGGCGCGCCCCGCATGCAGGCCCATGCCGAAATCCACCGGCTGGCCGAACTGCGCCTCGAAGGTGTGGCTCCATTCCTGCATGCGCCGGTCGATGAGGGCGCTGGCCTGCACGGCCTGGCGGCAGGCCGTGTCCAGGTCGGTATCCAGGCCGAAGATGGCCATCACGCTGTCGCCGATGAACTGGTTGGCCATGCCGCCGCTGTCGTGCACTGCCTGGCCCACGCGCTCGAAATACTGGTCCAGCACCCAGGACAGGTCCACGGGCCATTGCCGCTCGGCCAGGCCCGACCAGCGGCGCAGGTCCACGAACAGGATGGCCACCGCGCGCACTTCGCGGACTTCGCGCTGCTCGTCACCCCGCCCGGCCTGGGCGGCTGCCGGCGAGCGGAACAGCGGCGCCACCTGCACATCGCCCGTGGGCCGCAACTGGCAGGCCAGCCGCACCTCCTGCGGCGCGCCCACGCGCTCCAGCGTGAGGCGCTCGTCCCGCCCCGGCGCAGGCAGGTGGGCCGCCGGGCCGGACACGCGCACCCGGCAGGTGGAGCAACGCGCCCTGCCGCCGCACAGCGACAAATGGGCAATGCCATGCTCGCGGCTGGCTTCGAGCACGCTCATGCCCTGGGCCACCTGCACGGTGCGGCCCGGATAGTGCAGCAGCACCTGGCGGGCGCCGCGCAGGCGCATGCGCCGCCACAGCCAGGGGCCGGCCA
>NZ_LFJT01000097.1:0-14053 GCF_001682645.1 Delftia sp. JD2 | reverse complement strand
GTGCGACGACATCATTGCCTCGCACAGCGTATTGCCCGGGGGCGCCTCCATTCCCTTTTATCCCCCTGAAAAAGCCGCCGCAGGCGATCAGGAAAACATCCACGCCTGGCAGCTGGAGCAGGAAATCAAGCCGGGCCGCCATTACAGCGACGACTACGACTTCAAGAAGCCCCGGGCCGACCTCACCCACCTGCGGCGCGACCCACCAGGCCATGCGCACGACGGCCATGAAACCTACGAATGGCCGGGCGGCTACACGGAGTACGGCGATGGAGAGGCCTACATCCGCGTGCGCCTGAAGGAAAGCCTCACGGGCCAAAGCCGGGTGCGGGGCCAGTCCTGCCACCGGGCGCTGGCCACGGGCTACACCTTCAGCCTCTGCAACTACCCGCGCGGCGACCAGAACCAGCAGTACCTGATCACCGGCCTGAGCTACCACCTGAAAGAAAACCCTCGCGTCAGCGCGATCACCAGCGTACGTGGCGTCCCATCCGCACCGAGTGCCCGGGACGGCGCCAAGGAAGAAGGCTCCTTCCAGCGCTACGAGTTGCAGGCCCAGCCCACGAGTCTTGCCTACACCCCTGCACGCACCACGCCCAAGCCGCGTACCACCGGCCCGCAGACCGCCGTCGTCGTGGGCCCTGCTGGGCAGGAGATATGGACCGACGAATACGGCCGCATCAAGGTGCAGTTCCACTGGGACCGCCTGGGCAAGAAGGACCAGAACTCCGGCTGCTGGATACGTGTTGCCACCCAATGGGCGGGCACAGGCTTTGGCGTTGTCTCCATCCCGCGCATCGGCATGGAAGTCATCGTGGACTTCCTCAATGGCGACCCCGACTACCCCATCGTCACGGGCTGCGTCTACAACGCGGCCAACATGCCGCCCTGGGCGCTGCCTGCCAACGCCACGCAATCGGGCATCAAGACGCGGTCGAGCAAGGGCGGCGCACCGGGCGCGGGCATGAAGAATGGCCCGGGCGACGCCAATGCCCTCCGCTTCGAGGACAAGGCCGGGCAAGAGCAGCTGTGGCTGCACGCGCAAAAGGATCAGCTCACCGAAGTCGAGAACGACGAGGACAAATGGGTGGGCAACGACCGGCGCAAGACGGTGGACCGGGACGAGACCAATGTCATCCACCGCGACCGCACCGAGACGGTGGACCGCAACGAGAAGATCGACGTGCATGGCTGGCGCACGGAGGTGGTGGACCTGGACGAGACCCTCACCGTCCACCAGAACCGCACGCGCACGGTGGACCTGGATGAAAGCATCCGCATCTGCAAGAACCGCACGAAAACCGTGGATGCCAATGGGCGCGACAGCATCGGCTGCAACTGGACCTTGGCCACGGGGCGCATGAAATCCGAAACCGTGGGCATTGGCTACACGCAGGGCACGGGCCTGTTCAAGATGGTCACCGTGGGGTGTGCCTACAACCTCAACGTAGGCGCGGTGCTGATGAGCAACGTGGGTGTCCTGCGAAGCGACAGCGTGGGGATGGACTGGAGCCGGGCCGTGGGACGCAACCGCAGCGCGCAGGTTGGAAGCGATGAAGGCCTCATCGTGGGCAACAACCGCAGCAGCACCATCCAGAACAACGACAGCACCGAGGTAGGGCAGGACCAGGCGGTCAACGTCGGCAACGACCACGCGCTGCGGGTGGGCGCCAACAGCCTGGTCGATGCGGGCGGACAGATGGCCCTGGCGGCGGGCACCACGCTGACGGTCGATGGGCAACAGGTCATCGTCACCGGCACCCAAAGCATCCGGCTGCAATCGGGGGCGAGCTCCATCGAGATCTCTCCGGCCATGGTCGAGATCAAGTCGCCGCTGGTGAAGATCAACTGCTGAACCCGGGGCACTCGCATGGGACAACCTGCAGCAAGAGTGGGCGACGTGCACGCCTGCCCCGCCCACGGGGGCGAGGCCATTCTCTCCGGCCAGGCCGATGTGCTCATAGGCGGCATGCCGGCGGCCAGGGTCACGGACCAGGCGCTGTGCCCCCGTTCGCCGCCCGACGCCATTGCCGAAGGCGAAGCCACGGTACTGATCGGCGGCAGGCCCGCAGCCCGCATGGGGGACAGGACCGTGCACGGCGGCGTGGTCGTCTCGGGCTGCACCACCGTCTGGATCGGTGCGAATGCGGGCCGGTGCCTGGCCGAAGCCGCGCAATCGGGGGCCGCCTTCGTGTCGGCCATGGAGGACTGAATCGCCATGTCCACCTTGATCCCCTCAGGCCCCGGCACGCCGGACGACCTCCAGATGGCACGCCAGGCCGTGCTCGAAAAGGTGGCGGCGACCTATGACGGCCTGCTCTACGCCATCGTGGACGCGGCGGCGGATGAGCACCTGCATGACGCCCTTCTGGCCGAGCCGCCGCAGTCGTGCATCACCTGCCTGTATGACGGCATGCCCGCCGCCCGCTATGCGCGCTACGCGCCCTATCTCATGCGGGTGCATGCAGGCAGTCCGCTATTCCAGCGCTGGCCGCTGGAGGGCTGGCAGGCGCACTGGGGCATTTTCCTGATCAGCCGGCTGCCGGCCCCTGCGCTCAAGCGCCATCTCAAGCGGTTTCTGCAGGCCAGGGGAGACGGCGGCCAGCGGCTGTGGCTGCGCTTTTACGACCCGCGCGTGCTGCCTCGCCTGCTGGCGCAGTTCGACCCGGCGCATCTGGGGGACTGGTTCCGCGGCCACAGCATCCTCGCCTGCCTGGCACCGCATCCCGAGGGGATCTGGGTCGGCTTGGCGCAGCGCAAGTTTCTGGACCACGTCACAGGCCTGGCGCGCCTGGACAACAGGCAATGGGAGGTGTCTTCGCCATGATGGAAATTTCAACCCTGGAAATGCAGCGCACGCTGCGCCGCAACCTGGTGCCCAGCGAGGGAGGGATTGCCGCCATCGTGCGGCAGACCTGCCATCTCAGCGAGCAGGATTGGCCGCATGACAGGCTGCTGGCCCATACCCGGCGAGGCCTTGACCGCGCGGTGGGCTGGGGCCTGTCGACGCCGGACGATGTCATCGGCTTCCTGGCCTTGCGCCACCAGTTTGGCGAACGCTTCGACGAGTTTCCCGCCGTGCGCAAGTTTCTCTCGCGCACCGACCTGCCGCCTGAGGGACGCATCCAGTTGATGATGCTTGAACTGCCTATGGGCATCTGGGACGTGGTGCGGCGGCGTACGTCGGCAGGCGAGTCCTCCTCGCCCCTGGAGGGCCCGGGTGCATGAGCTGCGAGCAACTGGTCCCCGCCTTCATCGCCCTCAATCGCCTGAAGCGGTCCAGGGACCTGTGCAAGGCCGTCGTGCTTGTGGGCTTCAACAAGGTATGCGGCACCCGGGACTTCGACAATGAACTGGACCGCAGGGCGCTGTGCGAGCTGTTTTGCTGCTGCATGACCGGCGGCCTGGGCCAGCGCTGCGTGGCCGGCGTGGTCATGCAGGCCGACGGGTTTGAAGGCTACCGGGGCTACTACAAGCAGGAAGTGCCGTACCTGAACAAGACCCCCGTCATGTCGCGCAGGGAGCCCGTACGACCCACGCGCAGCCGGCCTGCGGGCTCGCGCATCCCGGATGTGGTCGTGGTGAAGAACCCGCGCCTTCCGCCTGTGCTGGACAACGTGCAGCGGGTCTATGAGATGAAGTTTCCGGGGGATGGCTTTTCCAATGCTGAAGGGCCAGACGGCAAGAGTCAGTTTCATGCGTACCGAGAAATTTTCGAAGACAAGTTTCTCCAGAAGGCCTTGGACGCCGGAAGCTGCGCTTGCGACAGCGATGGAGAAAAGTCGAACGAAAGTGTGTTGAACCAGGCAGCGCGATGGCAGGCCAACAGGGAAAAGGCCATCTCTTTGGCAGAGCGGGTGAATGCGGATACGTCGGCTGCGGTGGGGGCTGCGGCCGGTGCGTCCGCACTGGGGCGGGTACTTCGAGGTGTAGGCGCGGTAGGGACTGCACTGGCAAGAGTCCTTGGGTTGTCATTCTGAAACGATGGCTTCGGTACGGTGAGATATGGAGGATGAATATGGCAAAAGATTTCAAAAAACCTTTGAGCACCGGAGAGCTGCAAAAAGCCACCGTGGCGACGATGGATATTCTCAAGGCGCTGGTACTGTGCAATCAGTTCGGTGATGTCTGTGCAAGAGCCGGCTGGACCATTGAAATGGTGTTCCATGAGGGAGATTCCTTGGCTGTGCGTGAACGTGCATGGAAAGTGGTTGATCTTTTTTGTGAGGCCGTAGGGAAGGAGAAATTGGTTTATTGGTATGACGGAATGCCTGCCATGCTGACTAGCGCAATGGCACAAAAGAAGTTGACCGCGAAGAAGCAAAAGAGCCTAGACAATCCTAAAGGTTATGCACTGATTTTTCATATGGCTTCCGGAAAGCCAAAGCCGCCTGAACTGTGGGAAAACAATGCACAAGACTTTCGCCTTTACTGTTGTATCAACAACGACGAAGGGCTTTGGATGAAGGATCGCTATCAATCACCTGGAATAGGGCCTGCCATGTCTTTCATCCGCATGGCATTTCCTGCATGGTGGGTTTTGAATCAACCGTCCGAGCGCAATGTCGGTTGGATCACCTCTCAAGTGGTGGAATTGATGCAGCCTTTCTGGGCTACGGCGGGTTGGGGCATCATGTCTGCTGTGGAAGAGCGCAATATCGATCCAGACGGAAAAGGTCAGCAAATACTCTATCCTTATCTTCAGCGATTTCCAGGCTTGAATGCTTTAGGTAGCCACGCCTTGCAGAGTCATGACTTCAACAACGCTATGTACAGCATCAACTGGCTGAGTTTTGTCAGCGATGCATTGCTGGAAAAACTGGGTGGGCGGGAGGCCGTACGAAAGAAGGTGCAGGCCAGCCAATACCTTTCCGCCGGGGATGTGGGCAACTGCCTGGGGATTCGTGCAGGAGACTTTCCGGGGCTTGGGGATATGGACCAGGGGCTGACGCTGCCCGCCTTTGGCGAGGCGGCTCGCCTGCTCAAGCCGGCTCGTGCCAAATTTCGGCTCAACAGTTTTGTTGCCCCACCGCCTTCCGGCTCTAACGATGAACATGCATGGCTGCTGGCATGCGATGCCTATATGAGCCGGTTTGATTTGTTCTGATTTCTGGTGTTTTGAAGTAATGGAGAAGATAGCGATGGCTGCGGAACATGATTTCAACTGGCCTTGCTGCAATGATAAAGCGAATGTTGCCACCGTGGCGACGATGGATATTCTCAAGGCGCTGGTATTGCAGAACCAATTTGGGCGCATTTGTGCAAGAGCAGGCTGGACCATCGAGATGGTGTTCCATGACGGGGATTCATTGGCCGTGCGTGAGCGTGCATGGAAAGTGATTGATCTGTTTTGTGAGGTTGTTGGCGCAGACAAGCTTGCAATATGGTGGGGTCTGGCGCCTATGTCACTGACCAGCAAGCAAGCACAAGCGAGAATTGCCAAACACAAGCCGAGTACGCTTAACAATCCCGAAGGGTTTGCGATGATTTTTGATCTAGCTTCGGGAAATCCAAAGCCACCAGATGACTGGGTTGAAAATGCTCAAGACTTTCGACTTCACTGCCGTATAAACAACGATGAAGGTATTTGGCTACATGACCGCCATATCTCGCCTGGCATAGGTCCTGCCATGTCTTTCATTCGCATGGCATTTTCCAGCATGGTGGATTCTTGACCAGCCACCTGAGCACAACGTGGGCCGGATCACTACCCAGGTGGTGGAGTTGATGCAACCCTTCTGGGCTATTGCCGGATGGGGTGTCATTCCTGCAGTGGAAGAACGAAATATCGGACCCGATGGCAAGGGCCAGCAAGTGCTGTATCCCTATCTTCAGAGGTTTCCAGGCTTGAATGCTTTAGGGAGCCACGCCTTGCAGAGTCATGACTTCAACAACGCCATGTACAGCATCAACTGGCTCAGTTTTGTCAGCGATGCCTTGCTGGAGAAACTGGGCGGGCGGGAGGCGGTGCGCAAGCAGGTGCAGGCCAGCCAGTATCTATCTGCTGGGGATGTGGGCAACTGCCTGGGAATTCGTGCAGGAGAATTTCCGGGGCTGGGGGATATGGACCAGGGGCTGACGTTGCCCGCCTTTGGCGAGGCAGCGCGCCTGCTCAAGCCGATTCGTGCCAAATCCCGGCTCAACAACTTCATCGGACCGCCGCCTTCCGGATCCAACGACGAAGACGCGTGGCAATTGGCATGCGACGCCTATATGCGTCGTTTTGATGAGTTCTGAATGGAAAGCACCATGAAGCCGCAGCCCATCGCCCCGTTGATGGATGCCGTGTTGCGCACGCTGGGACGGCACAGCCGGCAGGACTACCTGCGCCTGGCTCTGCACCAGGCGGGATTGAGCGATGCGCAGCTGCTGAAGATCGATCACGCCCCGCCTTACCCGGTGACATGGGCGGAGACGGGGCTGGGCCTGGTCCTTCAACGCCTGGCCTGGGGCGACATGCCAGGCGCTCCGACGTGGGGCGTGCACAGCGTGACCCTGGATGCGCAGCGCTGGAAGGGGTCCTGGCCCATGGGCCTGGATCCGGAGACCGTGACCGTGCAGGAATTCGTCAGCCTGCTGGCCCAGGACCCGGCCGAGGCGCTGTGCCTGCCCCAGATGGCCTGCTGCACGACCCGCGGCTTCGACGAGCAGACATGGGCACTGGTGGCAGTCTTTGGCGGCGCCAGCGGCGCTTTGCAGAATTTGACGATGAGCCGGGTCGGGGAATGGGTGGGGCTTTCCATGCTCCCGGCCTGGCAGGGAGCCGGGTAGCGGGTGGGCCATGTGGGCGATAGGGCCCCGTGGGCGCCAGTTCCGACCGGGCGCCACGGACATGGCGGCGCGGCTACACTGCGGGCCATTCATTCGAGGGGCTGGCCGTGGCCGGTTCCTTCTCCCTGTTTTCCCTAGAGATTTCCGCCATGTCCAACGACGCCCACGAAGCCACCGCCCTGCCCGACGAGCCTGCCCTGACGCCCGAGGCGCTGGAGGAGCTTGACGATCTGCTCGACGAGCTGCGCACGCGCGGCGACGAGATTCCGCAGTGGGAGTTCTGCGACGGTTTCCTGACGGCGCTGATCTGCACGCGCCGCGAGGTGCCGGCCGCCGAGTGGCTGCCCATGCTGCTGGGCGACGGCGGCACGCTGGAGGTGGCCGAGGGCCAGCCGCTGCCGCTGATGGAAGTGTTCAAGGACGCGGCGCAGCAGGCGCGCTTTCTGGAGCTGGTGGGTCTGCGCATGGACGAGATCCGCACCCAGCTGGACGCCGACGTGAAGACGCTGGAAGACGACCGCACCTTCCAGCCCGAGGCCATGGACATGCGCGGCGCCATCCTGTCGCTGCCCGAGGAAGAGCGTCCCGATGACGGCGAGATTCCCTCGTTCGGCCAGATCTGGGCGCTGGGCTTCATGTTCGTGGTCGAGAACTGGGCCGAGGAATGGGCCGCCCCGCGCGACAAGGAAGCCGCCGGCTGGCTCAACGAGGCGCTCAACGCCGTCGTGGCCCTGACCGAGGACGACACCGGCAAGCCCGAAGTCTGCATGTACGACGAGGACGGCCCCGCCAGCACCAGCCAGGAGCGCGTGGAGCAGTTCGGCGAGGCCATCTGGGCGCTGTACGACCTGCGCCAGATCTGGAAGAGCATGGGCCCGCGCCAGGAAACCATCGTCAAGGGCGAGCAGCCGGGCCGCAACGACCCCTGCCCCTGCGGCAGCGGCAAGAAGTTCAAGAAGTGCCACGGCGCCTGAGCGCCCGCGCCACAGGCTTTGGATGCACGGGCCATGAGACATATCGGTGAACGCATACGCGCCCGCCGCGCCGAACTGGGCATGACCCAGGGCCGGCTGGCCGAGGCCGCAGGCATCACGGCCTCGGCCGTGTCGCAGATCGAATCGGGGGCCATCCGCACCCTCAAGAACGACACCCTGGCCCGCGTGGCCCTGGCGCTGCAGACCACGGCGCTGGAGCTGACGGCCGGGCTGGAAGACGACAACGCCCCGCTGCCCGTGGACGAGCAGCGCCTGCTGGAAAGCTACCGCGCCCTGCCTGCACCGCTGCAGGAGATCGCGCACAAGCTCATAAAAGCCTTGCGCTGATCAGCGCATTGAGGCGCTGCAGGGCATGAACCGTGGTGGCCTGGCGCACGGCGGCGCGGTCGCCGTCAAAGCGCACGCATTCGCTGTGCGTGGTGCCGTACACGCTCCAGCCGAACCAGACCGTGCCCACGGGCTTGGCGGCGCTGCCGCCGCCCGGCCCGGCCACGCCTGTCACGGCCACGCTGCACTGCGCGCGTGAATGGGCGACGGCGCCTTCGGCCATGGCGCGCGCCACGGGCTCGCTCACGGCGCCGTGCTCGGCGATCAGCGCCTCGGGCACGCCCAGCAGGTCGTGCTTGGCCGCGTTGGAGTAGCTGACAAGCCCGCGCTCGAACCATTCGCTGGAGCCGGCGCGGTCCGTGCAGGCCGCAGCGATCATGCCGCCCGTGCAGCTCTCGGCCGTGGCCAGCATCCAGCCGCGCTGCAGCAGCAGGCCTGCCAGGGTTTCGACGAGTTCGTGGGATGCGCTCATGCCAGCTCCTTCAGCCGATGAAATGGCGCCATAGCGCGATGACCAGCAGCGTGCAGAAGGCGGCCACCAGGTCATCGAACATGATCCCCCAGCCGCCGCGCCAGCCGAAGCCCTTGAAGCACCGGTCGGCCCATTTGACGGGCTGGGGCTTGGCGGCGTCGAAGAAGCGAAACAGCGCAAAGGCGATGAGTTGGCCCCAGAAGCCCGTGGGCATGACCAGCCACAGCACCAGCCAGAAGGCCACGATCTCGTCCCAGACCAGGTTGCCCGGGTCGGCCACGCGCATGTGGCGCGCCGTGACCGTGCAGGCCCACCAGCCCAGGGGAATGCTGCCCGCGATCAGCAGGCCGATCTGCTGGGGCGTGAACCAGTGCTGCAGCAGCAGGAAGGACAGCCAGGCCCACAGCGTGCCCACGGTGCCGGGCGCGATGCGCCCCAGCCCCGAGCCCAGCCCCATGGCGATGAAGTGGGCTGGGTGGGACATCATGAATTCCAGCGTGGGGCGAGCCATGCCGCCCTGCGGCGGGCCTTCCGGTGGGCGCGCCGCAGAGGCAAAGGTGGGGGTAGCAGGATCGCCGGAAACCTCCGGCCGCAGCGGCGCGTCACTCATGGGGCCAGATCATAAGCGCGGCCCTGGTGCTTCACTGACGCTCTTCGACCGCCAGATCCTGCGGATGGCGGATCTGGTGGCGGGCCTCGAAGCTGGCGCTGGCGCCAGCGGCCAGCGGCTGCTGCCAGGCGATCATGCCGTTGCGGTCGTTCCAGCGCGTGGTGGCCGGCTGCGGGTTGTATTGGGACTGCACGCGGATCTGCTCGTTGCGCGAGACGGGTGCGGCGTCCACCACCTGCAGCTCGATGGCGCGGTCATGGCGGTTGTCCACCTGGAAGCGCCGCGTGACCTGGCGTTCGGTGCTGCTGCTGAGCAGGCCGCCGCTGCCCGTGGCCGAGTCCACGGGCAGGTTGCGCACCACCACCTTGTCGTCACGGCCGAAGGACAGGCCCTGGGCCAGCGCGGCGGCGTTGCCGAAGTCCAGCCGGCCCTGGCCGGCGAAGGCGCCGTCGCGGAACAGGGCCACGGGGCCTGCGGGCCAGACACCGGCCGGCACGGCCAGCTGGGCCACCAGGTAGGCGGCCTCTTCCACGGCGGGCGCCGTGCGCGTGAGCAGGGTGGCCGGCAGGTTCTGCGAGCCCAGGGCCAGGGTCACGCGCTCGCTGCTGGAGGGCACGCTGATGCGGTAGGGCACGGAGAACTGCGTGGCGTAGGCGGTGTTGAGGCTGGCGACATCGAGCACCGGCAGTTCGGCGGCCTCGCTGGCCGCCCCGGGCTTGCGGGCGCGCTCCAGCATCATCGCAGGGGCCGCCGGGGCCGGCGCTGCCGCAGGGGCCATGGCGGCCACGGGGCGGGGCCGTTCCACATCCAGGGTCCAGGGATTGGGCAGGCGCGCCTGCGTGCTGCGCGAAGGCTGGCCCGTGGACAGCAGCAGCTGCACCTGGCTCCAGTCCTCACCGCTGTTCTGGGCCACCAGGGCCAGGCGTTCGATGGCCACCGTGCCCTTGGCCGGGTCCAGCTGGGCGCGGTAGGTGGGCTGCCAGCTGGGGCCGCGCACCTGGTAGGTGAGCTGCACATTGGCATCGGCCGGGCTGGCCAGTTGCACGGTGACCTTCATCACCTGGGCGTTGCCTGCGCCCGTGCGGTCGCGTTCGAGCTGCAGCGGCCTGAGCTGCTCCTGCAGCGCCTGCTTTTGCCGCAGGATCTGGTGGGCGCGCAGCGTGTTGCCACGGCTGGTGCTGCGCAGCGCCTCGGTGGCGGCGCCCAGCTGGCTGGCGGCGGGCAGGGCGGGGGCTTTGGCGTCATCGCCGGGCTTGGCCAGGCCTTGCAGGTAGTCGCCCACGAGCTTGGCGGCGGACTCGTCGGCCTCCAGCGCGGCCAACTGGTCTTCCAGCGTGCGGATCTGCTGCTCCAGCGGGCTGGCGCAGGCCTTGGAGGCCAGTTCGCGCGGCTGCGACTGCAGCTTGTAGTCGCCCAGGCGCACGCCGGCATCGGCGCTGACCTGCAGGCTCTGCGGGTCGATGGAGCCGGGCAGGCACTCGAACACCAGCTGGCGCGTGGCGGCCGTGATGCGCGCCGTGCGCTCCACCGAGGCCACGCCCGCATACAGGGTGACGCGCGCGATGGGGGCGCGGGCGATGGTGGCTTCCTGGGCTTGTGCCTGGGCCTGGACCGGGGTGCCTGCCAGCAGGAAGCAGGCGGCGGCCAGGGCAGAGAGGGCGGGCAGGGCGGAGCGTTGAACCATGGGCAGTCCTTCTCGGATGAAAGTGGTCGGGCGCGGCGTCAGGCCGCAGCGAAGTGGTCGAATGAGGTCCACCGGGGCGCCATGGCCGCTCCGTCCGGGCCGATCAGCCGCAGGCCGGGCGGCTCCTCGATGCAGCCGATGCGCGTCACGCGCGTGGCGGTGTCGCGGCCTGCGGCCTGCACGGCATCGCGCCTGTCGGCCGGGGCCGTGAAGCACAGCTCGTAGTCGTCGCCGCCGGACAGGGTGCACTGGTGCAGCAGGTCGATGGCCAGGGGCGTGTGCCGGCCGGCATCGAGCAGCGGCGTGACCAGGCGCGTGTCCAGGCTGGCGCCCACGCGGGATTGCTCCAGGATGTGGCCCAGGTCGCCCAGCAGGCCGTCGCTCACATCCAGCGCGCTGCTGGCAATGCCACGCAGCGCCTGGCCCAGGGCCACGCGCGGCGTGGGCGCTTCCAGGCGCTGGCGCGCGGCGGCCAGCGTGCCGGGTGGCAAGGTGGTGTGGCCCAGCAGGGCTTCCAGCGCCAGGCGGGCATCGCCCAGGCTGCCGCTGACCCAGATGTCGTCGCCCGCGCGCGCGCCGCTGCGCAGCAGGGCCTGGCCGGGCGGCACTTCGCCGAAGACGGTGATGCAGATGTTCAAGGGCCCCTGGGTGGTGTCGCCGCCGACCAGTTCGCAGCCGTGGGCGTCGGCCAGGGCCAGCAGGCCGGCCGCAAACGCCTCGGTCCAGGCCGCATCGGCGCGCGGCAGGGACAGGGCCAGGGTGAAGGCCAGCGGGCGCGCGCCGCAGGCCGCCAGGTCGGACAGGTTCACGGCCAGGGATTTGTGGCCCAGCAGGCGCGGGTCCACGTCGGCGAAGAAATGCCGGCCCTCGACCAGCATGTCGCTGGAGACGGCCAGCTGCATGCCCGGCGCCGGGGCGAGCAGGGCGCAGTCATCGCCCACGCCCAGGGCGGCGCGGCGCACGGGGCGCTGGAAGAAGCGGCGGATCAGGTCGAATTCACCCACGGTGGCGGCTTTCGGATGCGTTTGGCGATCGGGCTATTGTGCTGCGAGGTTCGTGCTGCCCCGTATCAGGTGGTCTCGCCCGCACCGGGCCGATGCTCCAGCGCCAGCGCGTGGAAGGCCTGGGCGGCCGGCGATAGGCTGCGCTGGCGCCTGCGCACCAGGTACAGGTCGCGCCGGCGGTCGGCATCGGCCAGCGGGCGCGTCACCAGGCCCGGCTGCACGAAGTGGAACAGCGCCAGGGCCGGCACCACGCTGATGCCCAGGCCCGCGCGCACCATGCCCATCACGGTGGCCAGGTGCTCCACTTCCAGCAAGGTGTTGAGGGGCGGGGCCTGCTCCTGCGATTCCAGGTACTGGCGCACGCTGCTGTGGCGGGCGAGCTGGATGAAGGGCTGGTCCCGCAGGTCGGCCATGGTCGGCGCGGGCAGGGCCGCCAGCGCATGGTCGGCGCGGCAGACCAGGTGCAGCCGGTCGGCGCAGAACCATTCGGCCTGCAGCTCCTCGGTGTCGGCGCGGATGGCGGCCAGCGCCAGGTCGGCCTGGCCCGAGTCCACCTGGGCGATGCACGATTCGGACAGCAGGTCCGACACCTGCAGCTGTATGCCCGGATGGCGCGCATGGAACAGCGCCAGCACGGGCGGCAGCCAGGCCGCCGCCAGCGAAGGCAGCAGGGCGATGGACACGCGCCCGCGCTGCAGCGCCGCCGCCTCGCGCAGGCCGTGCACGGCATCGCCCAGGTCGGCGCGTATGCGCTGCGCGGCATCGAGGAACTGCGCCCCCTCCTGCGTCAGCGCCACATGGCGCGTGCTGCGGTCGAACAGGCGCACGCCCACGCCGTCTTCCAGCCCCTTGATCAGGGCGCTGAAGGCCGGCTGCGACAGATGGCAGCGCTGCGCGGCCAGGGTGAAGCTGCTGAGCTGGGCCAGGGCGATGAAGGCATCGAGCTGGCGGGAGGAGATATTCATCTGGTTTTTGGATGAGTTGATCCGAATAATCGATTTCACAGATTAGCAGCCCTTGCCTACATTGGCCTGCATGGACCATCTGGAAAACTCCTTTGCCCCGGACAAGCCCCCGCTGTGGGTGGGCTGCGCAGCCGGCTTCTCGGGCGACCGCACCGATGCCGCCGCGCCCGTGGTGCGCGCCCTGGCGGCCAGCGGCCAGAGCGCCTGCCTGATCTTCGAGACCCTGGCCGAGCGCACGCTGGCGCTGGCCCAGCTCGCGCGCCGCGAGCAGCCCGACGCGGGCTACGAACCCCTGCTGGAGGACCTGCTGGAGCCCGTGCTGGCCGACTGCCTGGCGCATGGCATACGCATCGTCAGCAACTTCGGTGCGGCGAATCCCGAAGGCGCGGCGCGCTGCATCCAGCGGTTGGCGCAGCGCCTGGGCCTGCGCGTGCCGCGCATCGCCGTGGTGCATGGCGACGACGTCAGCGGCCCGGCGTACCGCGGGGCGCTGCGGGCCGCGCTGGGCGCGGAGTTTCCCGAGGATTCGCTGGTCAGTGCCAACGCCTACATCGGCGCGCGCGCGATTGCCGAGGCCCTGCAGGCCGGCGCCGAGATCGTGGTGGCCGGCCGTGTGTCCGACCCCTCGCTGACCCTGGGGCCGGCCATGGCGCATTTCGGCTGGGCCTGGGACGACTGGGACCGCCTGGCGCGCGCCACCATGGCCGGCCACCTGCTGGAATGCGGCGCCCAGGTCACGGGCGGCTACTTCGCCGACCCGGGCTTCAAGGACGTGCAGGGCCTGGCGCGGCTGGGCTATCCCATTGCCATCATCGAGCCCTCGGGCGACTGCACCATCACCAAGCCCGAAGGCACGGGCGGCCTGGTCAGCGAACGCACGGTCAAGGAACAGCTGCTGTACGAGGTGCACGACCCGGCCGCCTACCTGACGCCCGACGTGGTGGCCGACCTGTCCGAGGCTGAGGTGCACCAGGTGGGGCCTGACGCCGTGCGCCTGAGCGGCGTGCGCGGCCATGCGCACAACGGCCACTACAAGGTCAATGTCTGCCATGCCTCGGGCTGGCTGGCCGAGGGCGAGATCTCCTATGCCGGCCCGCGCGCCCTGGAGCGCGACCGGCTGGCCGGCGAGGTGCTGCGCGAGCGCCTGGGCGGCGAGGCCGCAGGCGACCTGCGCCTGGACTGGATCGGCGTGGCCAGCGTGCTGGGCGACGACGCCGGCCGCTGG
>NZ_LFJT01000096.1:0-14197 GCF_001682645.1 Delftia sp. JD2 | reverse complement strand
CCCCCCCGTCCTCCCCGCCGTGCGCAGCATCGGCTGGAAACACCCCCTGAGCTGGCTGGCGCGTGGCGCGCGCGACATGGCCAGGGCGCCCTGGCTGAGCCTGGCACATGGCCTGGTCTTGACCTTGATCGGGTTTTTGATCTTGACGCTGGGGCACAATCGCTTTTGGCTGATGGCCGGGGCCCTGTCGGGGTTCCTGATCGTCGGCCCTGTCGTGGCAACCAGCCTCTACGCCATCAGCCGTGCGCTGGAGCGTGGCGAGCGCGCCGACCTGTCCCTGGTGCGCAGCACCTGGACGCGCTGGCAAAACTGCCATGTCGCCAAGGCCGACGGGCAGGGCGGCTACTGGTGCCTGGTGCAGTTCGGGCTGCTGCTGTCGCTGGCGGCCACGGGCTGGGTGCTGGTGTCGGCGTCGCTGATCACCGTGCTCTCACCCGTGCGCATCGCCACTCCGGCGGACTTCGTGCAGCACGTGGTGCTGGCCCGCGACGGGCAGTTGTTTGCGATATGGCTGGCGCTGGGCAGTTTTCTGGCAGCGCCTATTTTTGCGTCCAGCGTGGTGGCCATGCCGCTGATGCTGGACAGGCGGGTGACGGTGCGCCAGGCCGTGCTGACCAGTTGGTTGGCCGTGCTGGCCAACCCTGTGCCTCTGGCACTGTGGGCCGCCCTCATTGTGTTGTTGACCCTGCTGGGCCTGGGCAGCTGGCTGCTGGGACTGGTGGCCGTGATGCCCCTGCTGGGGCACGCGAGCTGGCACGCGTACCGCGATCTGGTCGATGCGTCGGCCTTCCCGGCGCGTTGAGCCGGGCGGGCCCGGACCGGCCGGGCCTGCAGGGGAGGATGTAGGACGGTGTTGTCGTGATATTCGGGTATACAGAAGAACAGATCGCCCATTTCTTCCTCACCTATGGCGTGGGGGCCTTCATCCTCTTCATGGTGTTCATCATCCTGCAGCTGGCGCGCCAGTCCAAGGCAGGAAAGTTCGGCACCTTCGTGATCTTCCTGGGCCTGGGCGTGGGCTTTGTCGGCTACATCGCCAAGATCGTCATCCAGTGGTGGATGGAGAGATGACGCCGCAGGCGTCACACCCATGAGCTGGACGGACTACTACCGCTTTACCGAGGGACGCAAGATATCTCCCCTGCTGGTGCAGGCGCTTGACGCGTTGGCGGGTGATACGGCAGATAGAGCGGCCATCGATCTGGGCTGTGGCGCGGGCCATGAGTGCCGCGTGCTGCTCAATACCGGCTGGCGCGTCCACGCCATCGACAGCGAACCTGCGGCCATCGAGGGCTTGCGCCCCCTGGCATCGCAGGCGTCCGGCGCTTTGACGCTGCAGGCTTGCCGTTTCGAGGATCTTTCCTTTTTGCCCCCCGCGCGTCTGATCCACGCTGGGCTGAGCCTGCCCTTTTGCCATCCTGAGTACTTCGATGCGTTTTGGTCGCTGGTGCGTTCTGCGCTGCGTCCGGGCGGTGTGTTCGCCGGTCATTTTTTCGGGCCGCGCGATGCATGGGCCGATTCGCAGTCCATGAGCTTTCATTCGCGTGATCAGGTCTTGCGCCTTTTGGATGGCATGGAGCTGGTGGCCTTCAAGGAGTTCGATGGCATGGCCCCCAGCATGCGGGGCCCCAAGCACTGGCATCGCTTTGATGTCGTGGCCCGCAGGCCGGTGTCGTCGTAGTGCGGCGTTACTCCGCCTTGGCCCCCGCAGCCTTGATCACCGGGTCCCAGCGCTTGATTTCTGCAGCGGTGTGCTGGCGCAGAGCGTCGGGGGTGAGGCGGTCTGCGGGCGGGATGATGACGCTCATGTCCGTGAAGCGCTTGACCAGGGCAGGCTCGGACAGGGCGGTGCGCAGGGATTTGTTGAGGCGCTCGATGACGGCCTGGGGCGTGCCTCGCGGAGCGTAGAGGCCGTGCCATACGGCAAGCTCGAAGCCGGGCTGGCCGGCCTGCGCGAAGGTGGGCACATCGGGCAGGGAGGGCAGGCGTTCGCGCGTGGCGACGGCGTAGCCCTTGAGCATGCCCGCCTGTATGTGCGGGCCGGTGGCCACGGGCTGGTCGCAGATGACATCGACATTGCCTGCCACCAGGTCCTGCAGGGCCGGGCCCGTGCCACGGTAGGGCACCAGGGTGGCCTCGGTGGAGGTGGTCTGCAGCAGCAGCATGGCGCACAGGTGGGAGGTGGCGCCTACGCCGGCATGCGAGAAGCGCACTTCGCCCGGCTTGGCCTTCATGTGGGCGATGAAGTCCGCCAGCGTGGCGGGCGCAAAGCCTTTGCTGCGCACCAGGATCATGGGCACGTCGCCTGCCAGCGCGATGGGTTCCAGGTCGCGCCTCACATCGAAAGCGAGCTTGCTGTAGAGCGCGGGTGCCGTGGCGATGCCCATGTTGTGCAGCAGCAGGGTGTGGCCGTCGGCCTGGGCACGTGTGACGCGGCTGGTGCCGATGGTGCCACCGGCGCCGCCCAGGTTCTCGACGATGACCTGCTGGCCCAGGTCGCGCGTCATGGCCTCGGCCAGCACGCGGGCCAGCACGTCGGTGGAGCCTCCGGCCGCGTAGGGAACGACGATGGTGACGGGCTTGTTGGGGAAGGCCAGGGCGGCAAGGCTGGCCGCTGACAGCGCGGCGGCGAGAAGGGTCTGGGCAAAGGGATTGCGGATGAGGGGGCGCATGGGTTTGTCTCCTGGAGGCGCGTGCAGGGGCCGCCGGCTCTGTGCGGCCGGTTGTCGGTGGCGTGTTTGGTGGCGTGAGGCAGTAAGGCAAGGGCCGCATGCGGCCCTTGACGACGGCGAGACGGCGCAGGCTCAGGCCGGGGCCACGTACCTGTACAGCTCGGTGTGGTCGGCGGCGGGTCCCAGGGACCTGGAAGCCTCGGCCGCCATGGCGCTGACCTGTTCGGCCAATGCCATGGGCGTGTGCATGGCCTGGCCCAGCGACAGGGCAATGCCCACGTCCTTGGCCTGCAGCGCCAGCGAAAAGCCCGAGTTGAAGGCGCCGTTCAGCATGAACTGGTGGGCCTTGTTTTCGGTGGTGTTGTTCTTGCCGGTGGAGGCATTGATCACGTCCACGATGGTGGCCGGCGCAATGCCGAAGGCCGCGCCTGCATGGATGGCCTCGGCCGTGGCGATGAGGGCCGCTGCCGAGACATAGTTGTTCAGCGCCTTGAGCGCATGACCCGCGCCGACGGGGCCGACATGGGTGATGGCCTGTCCCATGCGCTGCAGCAGCGGCAGGTGCTGGGCGAGCAGGTCCGCATCGCCCCCGACCATGATGGACAGCGTGCCCGCAATGGCGCGCTTGACGCCGCCGGAGACCGGCGCATCCAGCAGCCCGATGCCGCGCTCGCCCAGCAGGCCGGCCAGCGCCCGCGTGCGGTTGGGGTCGGCCGAGCTCATGTCGATCATGCAGGCGCCGGGCGGCAGGTGCGGTGCCAGTTCGCCGACCACGGCATCGACGATGCGGGAGTCGGGCAGCATGGTGAAGACCACGCTGCAGCCGGCAAAGTCGGCCGCGCCGGATGCCACGGCCACGCCCGCATGCTCCTGCGCGAATCGTGCGGTGGCGGCGGGCACGGCGTCCCGGATGACCAGGGCGTGCCCTGCGGCGTGCAGCAGGTGGGCCATGGGCTGGCCCATCATTCCGAGGCCGATGAATCCTATGGTGGTCATGCTTCGTGCCTCAGATGTCCATCTCTTTGAAGACTTCCGAAGCCACGCGGAAGGAGTCGATGGCGGCCGGCACGCCGCAGTAGATGGCGGTCTGCAGGAAGACCTCCTTGACCTCTTCCTTGGTCAGGCCGTTGTTGATGGCGCCGCGCACATGCAGCTTGAGTTCATGCGGGCGGTTCAGCGCCGTGATCATGGCCAGGTTCAGGAAGGAGCGCGTCCTGCGGTCCAGGCCGGGGCGGTTCCAGACATCGCCCCAGCAGTACTGGGTGACCAGCTCCTGCATGTCGATGTTGAAGTCCGTGGCGTTCTGGATGGACGCATCGACATACTCGGCGCCCAGCACCTCACGGCGGGTGGACAGGCCCTGGTCGAAGAGGGCGGGGTTCTTGGGTGCATAGGCTCGGGTCATGAAAACTCCTGATGGAAGGCGGTGAAGATGTCTTTCGGTGGAATGGATTTAATCAGATTGTCAGACAATCCTACTTGATGAAAATCGGGATTGCCTGCCGGGCCAGGTGTGTGTATGACAATCCGTCAGTCCGTCCACCCCTGGATTGGCGGGTAGGATTCGTCCCATGAACCAGATGCTGCGTGTCCCCCGCGAAGAAACGTCGCTGCGCCTGCGCACGACGCAGACCCTGCGCACGGCCATCCTCGATGGCGTGTTTGCGCCGGGCCAGAAGCTGTCCGAGCGCGAACTGTGCGAGAGCCTTGATGTGAGCCGTTCGTGCCTGCGCGAGTCGCTGCAGCACCTGCAGGCCGAGGGGCTGATCACCATCGTTCCGCACCGGGGCCCCGAGGTCACGGACATCTCGGTGCAGGAAGTGCGCGATATCTACGAGGTGCGGGCCAGCCTGGAGGGGCTGGCCAGCCGGGGCTTTGCGCTGCATGCCTCGGCAGGCCAGCGCGCCGCGCTGCGCGCCAAGCTGGGCGAGCTGGCCGTGCCCGCCGTGGCCAGCGACAAGGTGGCCCTGCTGGCGATCAAGAACCAGTTCTACGACATCCTGATCGAGGGCTGCGGCAATCTGGTGGCCGGCCAGATGCTGCGGCAGCTGAACAACCGCGTGACGGTGCTGCGGCGCATCTCCATGTCCCAGCCCGGGCGCCTGCCGCAGACGCTGGCCGAGCTGGACGCCATCGTGGCGGCGATAGAGCAGGGCGACGCGGACCAGGCCGCGCGCCTGAGCGCCGAGCATGTGCAAAAGGCCAGCCAGGGCGTGTTGCGCGCCATGGCCGAGAAGGCAGGCCCGGCCAGCTGATGCCGGGGCCTGTGCCTGGGGGGGTCAGTCCGTGTGCGCTCAGTCCGGCTTGACCTGGGCGCGCTTGAGCACCTTTTGCCAGCGCGTCTGCTCGGTGGCAATGAACTGCGCGAACTGCTGGGGCGTGCTGCCGATGGGCTCGGCCGCATCGCCCTGCAGGCGCTTGAGCGCGTCGGGCGCCTTGACGGCCTTGGCGCATTCGGCAGCCAGCTTGTCCACGTGGGCTCGGGTCATGCTGGAGGGGGCGAGCATGCCGTACCACTGCGTCATCTCGAAGCCCGGGAAGCCCTGCTCGGCCACGGTTGGCACATCGGGCAACTGGGGCAGGCGCTGGGTCGATCCCGTGGCGATGCAGCGCACCTTGCCGGCCTTGATGAAGGGCAGCAGGGCGGCGGCGCCGACCGAGGCAGCGTCCAGCCGGCCCGACATCAGGTCCGTCATCATCGGCCCCGTGCCGCGATAGGGCACGTGCAGCATGAAGATCTCGGCCGTCATCTTGAGGTACTCGAAGGCCAGGTGCCCGGCGCTGCCATTGCCGGCCGAGCCGTAGCTGAGCTGGCCGGGCTTCTTCTTGGCGTAGGCGATGAGTTCGCGCAGGTTCTTGACCGGCACATCGGGGTGGACCACGTAGAGGCTGGGCACCTTGGCCAGCAGGCTGACGGGCTGGAAGTCCTTGTTCGCGTCGTAGGGCAGCTTGTCGAAGATGTAGGGATTGACGGCCAGCGTGCCGATGTGGCCCAGGATGACGGTGCTCTGGTCATCGGCGCGCGCCACTTCCTGCATGGCGATGTTGCCGGCCGCGCCGGGCTTGTTGTCCACGAAGACGTTCTGGCCCAGGGTCTTGGACAGCTCGGCGGCCGTGGAGCGTGCCACGATTTCCGAGCTGCCGCCCGGCGCAAAGGGCACGACAAAGCGGATGGGGCGCGTGGGCCAGGCGTCCTGCGCCAGCGCGGCCGCAGGCAGCAGGCCCGACAGGGCCATGGCGCCCGTGCCGGCCAGCAGTTGGCGGCGGCCGAGCGGGGGCAGGTCTGCGTGGTGAAGAAAGTCGCGCGAAGGCATGTCTGGTCTCCTGGCTATCGTTGTAGTGAATGGGCAGCGGATGCGGCGCCAGCGATGGTGGCGCCGGCGGCTGTCAATCTGCTGTCAAACCAGGGTCTGCAGGCTACGGAGATACCCGGGGGATCAGGCTTTTCCCTCGGCACCCAGGGCCTGGCCGATGGCCTCGGCCGCCTGCAGGCCGCTGCGCACGGCGCCCTCGATGGTGGCCGGGTACGGTCCATCCACATGGTCGCCGCAGGCCCACAGGCCGTGGCCCAACTCCATGCCGGGGCGCTGCAGCTGCGGCAGGCAGGCGAAGGTGGCGCGCTTGTCGATCACGGTGCGCAGCGCAACCAGTCCATGCCAGCCCAACTGCGCCTGGGCCTGGGCCAGCACCTGGGCCTGCAGGGTTTCGCGGTCCGATGCGCTGTCGCTGATGACGAAGGCCATCAGGCCCTGAGGGCCGCCGAGTTGCCCACGGTCGAAGACGAATTGCGCAGGCGCATCGGGCGTGGAGCGCAGCGCCAGCCAGGGCGCGCCCGGGGGCAATGTGTGTGAGGCGTCAAAGGCCTGCGCATAGACGGTGGCAATGGGGCGGTGCTGCAGGTCCTGGGCCAGTTGCGCCCAGCGCTGCAGGGCAATGCCGTCGCGCGCAGGCAGGCTGTCGTGCTCTGCGGCGGTGAGTGCCAGGCGCGCCGCCTCGGGCGCGGGGCAGGCCAGCAGCACGGCGTCGAAGGGCGCGTCTTCGCCCTGGGCTGCGCCCAGCGTCCAGTGCGGGCCCTGGGGCTGCAGTTCGGCCACGCGGCTGCCCAGGCGCACGGCGTGGCCGCGCTCCTGCAGCCACTGCGCGGCCGGCGCCGGGAACAGGCTGCCCAGGTCACGGCGCGGCACCAGGAAATGCGAGCCGCCACGGCCGCTGAACAGCGCATCGCGCAGCACGCGAAGGAACACCGTGCCGCTGGCCAGGTGAATGGGCGTGTTGAGTGCCGAGATGCACAGCGGGTCGATGAACTCGCTGACCAGGCGCTGCGGCAGGCCGGCGCACAGGTCGGCCACGGTGGCCTGCGGCGCGCAGCGAAATCCCGCCAGCCGCCAGCGCACGGCACGCGCCAGCAGGGCTGCACGCTCGCCCAGGCTCCAGCCGCGTGCGGTGGCAATGCCGGCCAGCGCATCCAGCGGAGCAGGCCAGTCGGGAAAGCGCAGGCCGCTGCCATCGGCATAGGGCAGGGCCATGGGCTGGCGGTGCAGCGCCCGTTCAGGGTCCACGCCCACCTCGCGCATGAGGCGCAGGCTTTCGGTGTAGGCACCGATGAGGATGTGTTGGCCGTTGTCCACGCGCAGCGGGCCCTGTGGCGTGTCGAGGTCCATGCCGCGCGCACGGCCGCCGGGCTCGCGTGCGGCCTCGTGCAATGTGATGTGCCAGCCGCTGCGCGCCAGCGTGAGGGCGGCCGCGAAGCCGGCCCAGCCGCCGCCGAGGATGGCGGCGCGCGGCTGTGCGGCGCGAGGCGTGTCCTTGGCGCTGTCTCTGCTCACCGCGCCATGCGCCCCAGCGCCTGCATCTTCCAGGCCAGCCAGAGCTTGCGCAGAGGCGGCAGGCTGATGCGCTGGTGCAGCACGCGGAAGTCGTCGGCCTCGATCTCGCGCAGCAGGGTGCGGTAGATGCTGGCCATCATCAGGCCGGGCTTTTGCGTGCGGCGGTCGGCGGCGGGCAGCAGGGCCAGGGCCTCGTCGTAGAGGCGGTGGGCGCGCTCGGCCTGAAAGCGCATCAGCGCGGTGAAGCGGTCGGAGTACTCGCGCTTGGTGATTTCATGCGCCTTGACGTCGAACTGCTGCAGCTCGCTGATGGGCAGGTAGATGCGTCCGCGCATGGCGTCCTCGCCCACGTCGCGGATGATGTTGGTCAGCTGGAAGGCCAGACCCATCTTGTGGGCGTAGGCGGTGGTTTCTTCCTGTGTCTGGCCAAAGATGCGCGCGGCCACTTCACCGACCACGCCTGCGACCAGGTGGCAGTAGCGGGTCAGGCCCTGGAAGTCCAGGTAGCGGGTCTGCTCCAGGTCCATGCGGCAGCCGTCGATGACCGCCTGCAGGTGGCGCTCCTCGATGGCGTAGACCGGGGCGTGCGGCATGAGCGCCCGCATCACGGGATGCGAGGGCTTGCCTGCAAAGGCCTGGTGCACTTCGTTTTGCCACCAGCCGAGCTTGGTGGCGGCCACGCCGGGGTCGGAGACTTCGTCCACCACGTCGTCCACTTCGCGGCAGAACGCATAAAAGGCGGTGATGGCGGCACGGCGCTCGCGCGGCAGGAAGAGGAAGGCGTAATAAAAGCTGCTGCCCGAGGCGGCGGCCTTGTCTTGGACGTACTGATCCGGATTCATATGGGGCCGGATTGTCCCATGGACGGCTGGGAGCCAAAGCCTGGGTGTCACAACGGCCGGCCCGCCATCACATGCGCAGGGCGCGCCACAGCAGCAGCGGCGCATCGGCCTTGCCGACGGTGGGGCGGCGGTAGAGGCTGGCGCCCTGCAGTGCATCGACCTTGTCCAGGATGCGCAGCCCGCCCTGCACCACCAGACGCAGCTCCCAGCCGATGCGGCCCGGCAGGCGGTGCACCAGCGGTGCGCCAGACAGCATCAGGGCGCGCGCCCATGCCGATTGGTCGGCCAACAGCGCGCGCACGGCAGGGGTCAGTGCAGCGGGCTTGGCGCGCAGGTCTTCACGCCGCACGCCGTGGGCGGCGCAGTCTGCATCGGTCAGGTAGTGGCGCTGGCGTGGCAGGTCCACGCTGAAGTCCTGCCAGAAATTGATCAGTTGCAGGGCGGTGCAGATGGCGTCGCTGCGGGCCAGCGATTCGGCATCGTCCACCCCGTACAGATGCAGCAGCAGCCGGCCCACGGGGTTGGCCGAGCGGCGGCAGTAGTCAAGCAGCTCGGCGCGGTCGGCGTAGGTGGTGCTGGATTCGGTTTTGCGCACGTCCTGCGCGAAGGCGCTGAGCAGGTCGTCCATCAGCGCCAGCGGCAGCTGGTGGGCGCGTACTTGCGGCGCCAGCCCTGCAAAGACAAGAGGCCAGGCCGTGCGGGCGAGCATGGGGGCCTCGCCTTCGGTGCCCAGCGCCATCAGGTCGGCACGGTAGGCGGCCAGCGCGGCCAGGCGCTCGGACGGCGTGGCGTCGCCCTCGTCGGCCAGATCGTCTGCAGTGCGTGCGAAGTGGTAGAGCGCGGCAATCGGCGGGCGCAAGCGGGGCGGGCACAGCCAGGACGCCACGGGAAAGTTCTCGTAGTGCGTGACCGGGGCGGGGGAGGCGGGCAGGGTGGGAGCGGTGGACTTCACGGTGGCCGATTGTCGATGCTGCGCGCAAGGCCATGCATTTCACTTGACGGGCTCAAGGGCTTCTCCTAAATTACTAACCCGTCAGTCAGTAAACGGCGCCAGCCAGCTGCCGCGGCATGTTGCCCGGATCTTGCAGCCCGCAGCCGCTTTTCGCACCAGCCCTCCCGGATCCACATGCCCGACTTGCCATCGAACCCTGCCGCGCGCGCTTTGCCGCGCCATCTTCTTCTTGCCCCTCTGTGCCTGGCCGCCGCGCTGGCGCTGGGCGCCTGCTCCAAGGCCGAGCCGCCGCCCGAGCCGGTGCGCGCCGTCAAGCTGCTCACCGTAGGCGTGGGCGCGCTGGACACGCAGCTGGAGTACGCGGGCGAGGTGCGCGCGCGCATAGAGTCGCGCCTGGGCTTTCGCGTGGCCGGCAAGCTCGTTCGCCGCGAGGTGGAACTGGGCCAGCACGTCCAGGCAGGCCAGTTGCTGGCGCGGCTCGATGCCAGCGACTACCGGCTGGGAGCTGACGCCGCGCGCGCCCAGGTGGCGGCCGCGACCACGCAGCGCGATCTTGCCGCCGCCGATGTGAGGCGTTACTCGCAGCTGAAGGCGCAGAACTTCATCAGTGGTGCGGAGCTGGAGCGGCGCGAAGCCACGCTCAAGTCCGCCCAGGCCACGCTGGACCAGGCCAAGGCGCAGCTGGCATCGCAGAGCAATCAGGAGTCCTACGCGCAGTTGCTGGCCGATGTGCCCGGCGTGGTGACCGGCATAGACGCCGAACCCGGCCAGGTGGTGTCGGCCGGCTCGCCCGTGGTGCGCATTGCCCAGGACGGCCCGCGCGACGTGGTGTTCGTGGTGCCCGAAGACAAGCGCGGTGCCATCCGCGTGGGCCAGAAGGTGAATGTGCGCCCCTGGTCGGCCGGCATGCAGCCGCTGCAGGGCCAGGTGCGCGAGGTGGCGGCCAGCGCCGATCCGGTCACGCGCACCTACCAGGTGAAGGTGGCACTACCCACGTCGGACGCCGCCGCCGTGCCGCCGCTGGGTGCCACGGTCCACGCATTGCCCGAGGGCATGGGCCCCACGGGCCAGCCCGTGATCAAGCTGCCGACCACGGCGCTGCGCCAGGAAGGCGGCGGTGGCCAGGGCACGGCCGTGTGGGTGTTCGATGCCGCCAGCAGCACGGTGAAGCTGCAGCCCGTGCAACTGGCCACGGCCGATGGCAACGAGGCCGTGATTGCCGCTGGCCTGACGCCCGGCATGCAGGTGGTGGCCGCCGGTGTGCATGTGCTCACGCCAGGCCAGAAGGTCACGGTCTATCAGGACCGTTATGACAAGGCCCCGCAGCCGGCACAGCAGCAGCCGGCTCAGCAGCGGCCGCAACAGACACAGCCTGCACAGGCGCCTGCCGCCGCAGGCGCTGCGCCCAGCGGAGCGGCCCAATGAGCGGGCCCAAGCACAAGGCGCCGCAGGGCGCGCACTTCAATCTTTCGCGCTGGGCCCTGGACCATGTGGCGCTGACGCGCTATTTCATCGTCGTGCTGCTGCTGCTGGGCTTTGCCTCGTACTTCCAGCTGGGGCAGGACGAGGACCCGCCCTTCACCTTCCGCGCCATGGTGGTGCGCACCAACTGGCCCGGCGCCACGGCGCAGCAGATGGCCGAGCAGGTCACCGACAAGATCGAGCGCACCCTGCAGGAGGTGCCCTACGCCGACAAGATCAGCAGCTACTCCAAGCCCGGCGAGTCGATGATCATCTTCCAGCTCAAGGACAACTCGCGCCCCGGCGATGTCCAGCAGCTGTGGTACACGGTGCGCAAGAAGATCGGCGACATGCGCTACACCCTGCCGCAGGGCGTGCAGGGGCCGTTCTTCAATGACGAGTTCGGCGATGTCTATGGCGTGATCTACGCCCTGCAGGCCGACGGCTTCAGCTACGCCGAGCTCAAGACCATGGCCGACGACGTGCGCCAGCGCCTGCTGCGCGTGCCCGATGTGGCCAAGGTCGAGCTGTTCGGCGTGCAGGACGAGAAGGTCTACATCGAGCTGTCGCAGCGCCGCCTGTCGCAGCTGGGCCTGGACATGAACCAGGTGCTGGGCCAACTGGGCCAGCAAAACGCCATCGAGGGCGCAGGCGTGCTGCAGACGCCGCGCGAGGATGTGCAGGTGCGCGTGGCCGGCCAGTTCCTGGCGGTGGATGAGCTGCGCGCCATGCCCATCCGCGGCGCATCGGGCGCGCAGCTGCGCCTGGGCGATATCGCCGAGATCCGCCGCGGCTATGCCGATCCGGCCAATGTGAAGGTGCGCCACCAGGGCCGCGAGACGATTGCGCTGGGCGTGTCCATGACCAAGGGCGGCGACATCATCCGCCTGGGCAAGTCCCTGCGCGGCGCCGTGGGCGACATCGCACGCACGCTGCCGGCCGGCGTGGAGCTGGCCAACATGCAGGACCAGCCCAAGGCCGTGGCCGATTCGGTCAACGAATTCCTGCAGGTGCTGATCGAGGCCGTGGTGGTGGTGCTGGCCGTGAGCTTCATCAGCCTGGGCCTGCACAAGCGCGAGGGCCACCAGCCGCTGTGGAAGCGCTGGTACATCGACCCGCGCCCGGGACTGGTGGTGGCCATCACGATCCCGCTGGTGCTGGCCGCGACCTTCCTGGCCATGTGGTACTGGAACATCGGCCTGCACAAGGTGTCGCTGGGCTCGCTGATCATCGCGCTGGGCCTGCTGGTGGACGATGCCATCATTGCCGTGGAGATGATGGTGCGCAAGATGGAGGAGGGCTACGAGAAGTACCGCGCCGCCACCTTTGCCTACGAGATCACGGCCAAGCCCATGCTGACCGGCACGCTGATCACGGCGGCGGGCTTCCTGCCCATCGGCATGGCCAAGTCCATGACGGGCGAGTACACCTTCGCCATCTTCGCGGTGACGGTGATTGCGCTGGTGCTCAGCTGGTTCGCCTCGGTGTACTTCGTGCCCTACTTGGGCATGCTGCTGCTCAAGCGCCCGCCGCACGCGGCCACGCTGCCGCCCGAGGTGGCCTCGGGCGAGGTGCCCATCGAGGAGACCAACCTCAATGCCTCGTCGGCCGAGCATGAAGTCTTCGACAGCCCGTTCTACAACCGCTTCCGCCGTGCGGTGAACTGGTGCGTGACGCACCGCTGGCTGACCATCGCCATCACGGTGCTGGTCTTCGCGCTGGGCCTGGTGGGCATGTCGCGCGTGCAGCAGCAGTTCTTCCCGGATTCCAGCCGGCCCGAAGTGCTGGTGGACATCTGGTTCCCCGAGGGCACGTCGCTGGCCGCCAACGAAGCCGTCACGCGCCGCGTGGAAGAGCGCTTCATGCAGTTGGACGGCGTGCGCACGGTCAGCGAGTGGGTGGGCTCGGGCGTGCCGCGTTTCTACCTGCCGCTGGACCAGGTGTTCCCGCAGAACAACGTCTCGCAGTTCATCCTGGTCGCCCAGGACCTGCCCACGCGCGAGCGTCTGCGCAAGGCGCTGCCGGCGCTGCTGGCCCAGGAGTTCCCCGAGGTGCGGGGCCGCGTCAAGCTGCTGCCCAACGGGCCTCCCGTGCCCTATCCGGTGCAGTTCCGCGTGTCCGGCACCGATCCGCAAAAGCTGCGTGCCTATGCCGACGAGGTCAAGCAGGTCATGATCGCCAACGCCGACATGCGCGGCGTCAACGACAACTGGAACGAGTCCGTCAAGGCCGTGCGCCTGGAGGTGGACCAGGACAAGGCGCGCGCCCTGGGCGTGAGTAGCCAGGCCATCGCCCAGGCGGCCCGCGTCATGCTCAGCGGCTCCACCGTGGGCCAGTTCCGCGAGGGTGACAAGCTCATCGACATCGTGCTGCGCACGCCGTATTCGGAGCGCGATGCCATCACCGACATCGCCAACGCCTACCTGCCCACGGCGTCGGGCAAGTCGATCCCGCTCACGCAGATCGCCAAACCCGTGATGGTCTGGGAGCCCGGCGTGATGTGGCGAGAAAAGCGCATGTTCGCCATCACCGTGCAGGGCGATGTGCGCGAAGGCCTGCAGGGCGCAACGCTGACCCATGCGCTGTTGCCGGGCCTGCGCGAGATCGAGGCGCGCTGGCACGCTGCGGGCGACACGGCCTACCGCATCGATGTGGCCGGCGCCGTGGAGGAAAGCTCCAAGGGCTCGGACGCCATCGTCGCTGGTGTGCCCGTGATGCTGTTCCTCACCTTCACGCTGCTCATGCTGCAACTGCGCAGTGTCAGCCGTTCACTGCTGGTGTTCATCACCGGGCCGCTGGGCATTCCCGGCGTGGCGGCGGCGCTGCTGCTGCTGGGGCGGCCCTTCGGTTTCGTGGCGCTGCTGGGCGTGGTGGCGCTGATGGGAATGATCCAGCGCAATTCGGTGATCCTGATCGACCAGATCGAGACCGACCGCGCGCGCGGCGTGCCGGCCTGGGACGCCATCATCGAAGCCGCTGTGCGCCGCCTGCGCCCCATCGTGCTGACGGCTGCCGCCGCCGTGCTGGCCATGATCCCGCTGTCGCGCAGCGTGTTCTGGGGCCCCATGGCCGTGGCCATCATGGGCGGGCTGATCGTGGCCACGGTGCTGACACTGCTGGCGCTGCCGGCCATGTACGCCGCCGTGTTCCGCGTGCGCCGCGAGCCCACGCATTGATGCGGCGAAAGCGCAGAGGCCGCCGCTCAAATCCGGGGTATGGCAATGCACCCCGCAATTGCGGCTAGAATCTGCGCCCTGACCTAGGAGCCGCCGCGCAGGCGGCTCCCCCAAGAACCAGCGCGGGTGGCGAAATTGGTAGACGCACCAGGTTTAGGTCCTGACGCCAGCAATGGTGTGGGGGTTCGAGTCCCCCCCCGCGCACCACGCACCAACGCCGCTCAACTGCGGCGAACACTGCTCAAGCCCGCTTCCTGTAGAGGAGGCG
>NZ_LFJT01000095.1:0-14725 GCF_001682645.1 Delftia sp. JD2 | reverse complement strand
CGCGCGGCACGGCCTGCAGGCCGGCGCGCACGGCTTCGGCGTTGTAGGCGCCCACGTTCAGCGCCAGTGCAATGCAGGCGGCTGCGAAGTCGGGCAGGTTCAGGCCCGGGATCAGCACCGGCAGCGCGAAGTAGATGAACAGGATCTGCACCAGCAGCGGCGTGCCGCGGATCGCCCAGACGTAGAAGCCCGCGGCCCAGCGCAGGGCGGCCGTGCGCGAGGTGCGCGCCAGCGCGGCGGCGATGCCCAGCACCAGGCCGGCGGCGCCGCTGACCAGCGTCAGGTACAGCGTGGTGCGCGCGCCTTCGGCGAAGGTGTCGGCATTGGAGCCTATGGGCTCGGGCAGCAGGGACAGCAACTGCCCCAGCAGCGAAACCACGAGCACCATCAGCAGCAGGGCCGTGACCAGGGTGGCGTTGCTGCGCTGCGAGCGGCTCCAGTGGGCGGGCCAGAGGACGGTAAGCATAGGTGGGCTAGAAACAAAAAGGCGCCCTGCAAGTGGGCGCCGGTCGGGCAGATCTGCCCGGGGCCTCAGTCAGGGCAGCGGATGTCTTCGTGGAAATATTTCTGCGACAGCTTGGCGTAGCTGCCGTCGGCCAGGGCTTCCTTGAAGGCCTTGTTCCAGGCATCGGCCAGCGACTTGTTGTCCTTGGCCACGGCGGCGGCAATGCGCTCGACCAGCAGCAACTCGCCCTGCTTGAGCTGGGCATTGGGGTTTTTTTGCTGCAGTTCCTTGGCGATGAAGCGTTCGGTCACCCAGGCGTCCACGCGCTTGGACAGCAGCGCATTGCGGGCGGCCTCGTTGGTGGGGAAGTTGACCAGGCGCTTGATGCCGGGCAGGTTCTTCTCCATGTACTGCATATAGGTGGTGCCGGTCTGCACCGACACCGTCTTGCCCGCCAGGTCCTTGGCCGAGCGGATGGCCGGGTCCAGCGACATCACGATGGCGCCAGAGCAGTAGTGGGGCTGGGTGAAGGTCACGGCCTTCTCGCGCTCGGGCGTGATGCCGTGCGAGGAGATCACCAGATCCCAGCGGTCCTGCTGCAGGCCGGTGAGCAGGGCGTCGAAGCTGATGGTCTTCCACTCGTACTTCACGCCCATCTTGGCGGCCATCATCTGGGCCAGCTCGACTTCGAAGCCGGTCAGCTGCTTGCCCTCGAAATGGGCGAAGGGCGCGTAGTAGCCCTCGGTGGCCAGGCGCAACGTGCCTTCCTTCTGGATGGCGTCGAAGGGGCGGGCCTGAACGCCGGCGGCGGTCCACAGGGCCAGCGCGGCGGCGGCGATGACGGTAAAGCGTTTCATGGAACTCCTGGGCTGTCGCTCAAGACCTGACCCCGGCGCCGCAGCATGAAGAAAGCGCCAAGGCACGCATCAGTGCATGGGCCATGGACGGCGGGGCCGGTTTTTTGCGGCTGGTCGGCTGGTCGGGTACGGCCGCTGGCAGGGGTGCGACATGCACCAGCCGCCGCAGCTCAAGGCGAAAAGTCGGCAATTATAGAAGGTTGCCGTCGCCAACGCCGATGGCAGGTGTTGCGAACGCCGCTGGCCCGTGCTCAGGCGATGAAGGCGTCGTAGCCGGTCTTGAGGATCAGCAGGCTCACCACGCCGATGAAAATGCCGCGCACGAAGCCTGTTCCATGGCGCAGGGCCATGTGCGTGCCCAGCATGGCGCCCAGCACATTGGCCACCGCCATGGGCACGGCCAGGTGCCACCAGATATGGCCCTTGAGCGCGAACAGCGCCAGCGCAGCCAGGTTGGTGGCCATGTTCAGCAGCTTGGCCGAGGCCGATGCGTTCAGGAAGTCATAGCCCATCAGCCGCACGAACAGGAACACGAAGAAGCTGCCCGTGCCGGGGCCGAAGAAACCGTCGTAGAAACCAATCACCAGGCCGATGGCGCAAGCGATCAGCGTCTCGGCGCGGCCCGAATAGTGCGGCGTGTGGTGGCGGCCCATGTCCTTGCGCGCCAGCGTGTAGACCAGCACGCCCAGCAGCACCAGCGGCAGCAGCCGGCGCAGGAAATCGGGGGAGATCTGCGTGACGGCCCAGGCGCCCGCAAAGGAGCCCGCCATGCCCACGCAGGCCGCCGGCATCATCGCGCGCCAGGGCAACTGCACCTTGCGGCCGTACTGCCAGGTGGACATGGCCGTGCCCCAGACCGAGGCGCTCTTGTTGGTGCCCAGCAGCGTGGCGGGCGGTGCGGTGGGGAAGGTGGCGAACAGCGCGGGCAGCAAGATGAGGCCCCCGCCGCCCACGATGGCGTCCACGAAGCCGGCCAGCATCGAGGCCAGCGAGACGATGATCCATTCCATAGGGCGGCGATTGTCGCACCGCCCAGGTGCCGCAGCAGGCTGGCCGCAGGCATAAAAAAAGCGCCGGACTTGCCGGCGCTCTGGGAAATGCATCTTGAGATGCTATTTATGAATGTTGATCTGGTTGTGTACGAGTTGTCTCCTCGGCCCCTCTTGTGCAGCACTGTGGTGCCGCGAGAGTGGGTGGACTTTAATGGTCGCACCTGGGTGGTGCATCGGGGATTTCCCGCAGTTACCGCAAAAGTGCGGGATTGCACCAGCAAAGGGCCGTGAACACCGGGCGCCGCGGCTTTGACGCCCGGGCGACCATTCGTTCCCCATCGATCTGTTTCTGCCCACAACAACCCTGGCCCGCCCGGACTTGCCGCCCCTCAGGCGGCCATCGCCACCGCTGCGTCGGCTGGTGCCGCCGTCGCTGTGGTTGTCTCTGTCGTTATCCCTGCCTGTCCCTGCCGGTCCGCAAGAATCCAGCCGGCGGCCTTCTCCGCCATCATCAGCGTCGGGCTGTTGGTGTTGCCGCTGGTGATGCGCGGCATGGCGCCTGCATCGATCACGCGCAGCCCCTGTACGCCGCGCACGCGCAGGCGGCTGTCCAGCACGGCCATGGGGTCGTCGGCGCGGCCCATCTTCGTCGTGCCCACGGGGTGGAAGATGGTGGTGGCGATGTCGCCGGCCAGGCGCGCCAGATCCTCGTCGCTCTGGTACTGCACGCCGGGCTTCCATTCCTCGGGGGCGAAGCGCGCCAGTGCGCTCTGGCCGACGATGCGGCGCGTCACGCGCAGGCTGTCGGCGGCCACCTGCCGGTCCTCGGGTGTGGACAGGTAGTGCGGCGCAATGGCCGGCGCCTGGCGGAAGTCCCCGCTGTGGATGCGCACCGTGCCCCGGCTCGTGGGATTGAGGTTGCAGACGCTGGCCGTGAAGGCTGGAAAACCGTGCAGCGGCTCGCCGAAGGCGTCCAGCGACAGCGGCTGCACGTGGTACTGGATATTGGGGTGCTCCTGCTGCGGGCTGCTGCGCGTGAAGGCCCCCAGCTGGGAGGGCGCCATGCTCATCGGCCCGCTGCGGCGCAGCAGGTATTCCAGGCCGATGCCGGCCTTGCCCCACAGCGAATTGGCCATGGTGTTCAGCGTGCGCGCGCCCTTGATCTTGTAGACCGAGCGGATCTGCAGATGGTCCTGCAGGTTCTCGCCCACGCCGGGCAGGTCGTGGCGCACGGCAATGCCGTGGTTCTGCAGCAGCGCGCCCGGGCCGATGCCCGACAGCTGCAGGATCTGCGGGGAGTTGACGGCGCCCGCGCACAGCAGCACCTCCTGGCTTGCCTGCACGTTGACCATTTCCGAGCCGGTCCAGACCTGCGCGCCGCTGCAGCGCAGGCCGCCGGCGGGCAGCTGTTCGAACAGCAGCTGGCTGACCTGGGCATGGGTCCACAGCTCGAAGTTGGGGCGGCCATAGCAGGTGGGCCGCAGGAAGGCCTTGGCGGTGTTCCAGCGCAGGCCGCCCTTTTGGTTGACCTCGAAGTAGCCCACCCCCTCGTTGCTGCCGCCGTTGAAGTCCTCGGTGGCCGGAATGCCGGCCTGCTGCGCGGCTTCGGCAAAGGCATCCAGGATGTCCCAGCGCAGGCGCTGCCGCTCCACGCGCCATTCAGCGCTGCCGCCTGTGCCCGCGCCGCCGTGCAGGGCACGAAAGCCCGCATCGGCGTTGCCGCCGGCATCGAGCCGCCAATGGCTTTCATGCTGGCGGAAGGCCGGCAGCACCTGGTCCCAGCGCCAGGCGTCGTCCCCGGTCAGCTCGGCCCAGCCGTCGTAGTCGCGGGCCTGGCCGCGCATGTAGATCATGCCGTTGATGCTGGAGCAGCCGCCCAGCGTCTTGCCGCGCGGATAGCGCAGGCTGCGGCCGTTGAGCCCTGCGTCGGGCTCGGTCTGGTAGAGCCAGTCGGTGCGCGGATTGCCGATGCAGTACAGGTAGCCCACGGGGATGTGGATCCAGTGGTAGTCGTCCTTGGCGCCCGCCTCGATCAGCAGCACGCGGCTGCGGCCATCGCGCGAAAGCCGATTGGCCAGGAGGGCGCCCGCCGTGCCGGCGCCGATGACGATGTAGTCGAAGGTGGTGTTGCTCATGGAGATGGGCGGGCGTCCGCTGCGGGCCGGAACGTCCTTGGGAGCCGGGGTTGGTGCTTCGGCCCATTGTGCGGACGGCATGCGCACTGTCGAGAGGGAAAGCGCGCTGGACTCCTTTTTTTGCAGCATCGCATGCAGCAGTCATGGCTGTCGCGCTGGTTTTTTGATAAAAATTGCACGCGTAGGGCAAAGCTGTCGTGCGCACGGCGCCGCCAGGCAATCTGCGGCCCGTGCCGCTCGGTTATCCTGCGGTCTTGGCTGCAATGCCGCCCGGCCCTGCCTGCGCGCCCCGCCTTCGCAACCCCCAAGGACTTTCCGCACTTGTCTGCCCTCAACAATCCCCCCCAATGCAGCCTGCGCCGCGACAACGACGGCCAGTGGGCGTTGCTGACCGGCTCCTGGGGCGCGGCCGAGCTGGGCCGGCGGGCGCAGTGGCGCAAGCTGCGTGCGCAGCTGGCCGATGCCAAGGGCGATGACCTGGGCTGGAACCTCGAAGGGCTGGACTGGCTGGACCACGTGGGCGCGCAGCTGCTGTGGAACCACTGGGGCCGTCGCCTGCCCGCGCGTCTTGCGGCCAGCGATGCGCAGCGTGCCATGCTCGAACGCGTGGGCCGTTTCTCCAAGGAGCCTGCGCCGCCGCCCCCGCGCCTGAACCTGCTGGAGCGCATCGACAGCCTGGGGTGCCTGGTGATCAACGCCTGCGGCCATTTCGCGCAGATGACGCGGCTCATCGGCCAGTTGCTGATCGACCTGCTGCGCTTTGCGCGTGCCCCGCACCGGGGCCCCTGGCGCGACATCTCCGGCCATCTTTACTCCATGGGCGCCACGGCCCTGCCCATCACGGCCCTGGTGGGCTTTCTGATCGGCGTGGTGCTGGCCTACCTGATGGCGTTGCAGCTGCGCCAGTTCGGGGCTGAATCCTTCATCGTCAACATCCTGGGCATCTCGCTGATCCGCGAGCTGGGTCCGCTGCTGGCGGCCATTTTGGTGGCGGGCCGGACGGGCTCGGCCATCACCGCCCAGATCGGCGTCATGCGCGTGACCGAGGAATTGGATGCCATGCAGGTCATGGGCATACCGCACGGCTTTCGCCTGGTGCTGCCGCGCGCGCTGGCGCTGGCCATCGCCATGCCCCTGGTCTCGCTGTGGACCACGCTGGCCGCGCTGGCCGGCGGCATGCTCGCGGCCGACCTCACCATGGGCGTCACGGGAGCCTACTTTGCCGAAGCCCTGCCTGCCGCCGTGAAGATCGGCAACCTCTGGATCGCCATGGGCAAATCCGTGGTCTTCGGCGCCCTCATCGCCCTCATCGGCTGCCACTGGGGCCTGCGCGTGGAGCCCAATACGCAGAGCCTGGGCAAGGGCACGACGGCCTCGGTGGTGACGGCCATCACCATGGTCATCGTGGTGGATGCGATCTTCGCCATCTTGTTCAAGGACGTAGGCATCTGATGGCCATGGACACCGAAACCTCCCCCACGCCTGCAGCCGACGAGCCCATCGTGCGCATCGCCGGGCTGTGGAGCGTGTTCGGCGAAGGCGAGAACGCCTTTGCCGTGCACCAGGACCTGGATCTGGATGTGCAGCGCGGCGAGATGCTGTCCATCGTCGGCGGCTCGGGCACGGGCAAGACCGTGCTGCTGCGCCAGATGCTGGGGCTGCTGGAGCCCACCAAGGGCCGTGTCGAAGTGCTGGGCCGCCCGGCCAGCGAAATGGGCCGCGAGGGCGCCGCCAGCCGCGTGGGCATGCTGTTCCAGCATGGGGCGCTGTACTCGGCCTTCAGCGTGCTGGACAACGTGGCCTTCGCGCTGCGCGAGCAGGGCACGCTGCCCGACGAACTGGTGCGCGACGCGGCCCTGGTCAAGCTGCAGATGGTGGGCCTCAAGCCCGAGCATGCCTCGCGCATGCCGGCCGATCTTTCGGGCGGCATGATCAAGCGCGTGGCGCTGGCGCGGGCGCTGATCATGGACCCGCCCCTGCTGCTGCTGGACGAGCCCACGGCCGGCCTGGACCCCACCAGCTCCGACGAATTCTGCGAACTGCTGCGCGAGCTGCGTGCCGAGCTGGGCCTGACCGTCATCATGGTCACGCACGACCTGGACACGCTGTTCGCCCTGTCCTCGCGCGTGGCCGTGCTGGCCGAGAAGAAGGTGCTGGTCAGCGGCCCGCCGCGCGAGGTGGCCGAGTTCAAGCATCCGTTCATCGAGCATTTCTTCCAGGGGGAGCGCGGCAGGCGCGCGATGAGCACGGTATGAGAAGCCCCCCTGAGTCGCTTCGCGCCTTCCCCCCTCTCGCTTTGCGGGGGGGGACGACACCCTCGCGGCGGGGCGGCCCTTGCTCGGTGTCCCTTGCCTTGGGGTGCGCCGGTTTTGAAGGTCTCGCCCTGAGTTGTGGATTGACTGGGGGCCGCGGCCCCATGCCTTGTTTGCTGGGCTAACGTTATGGACCATTGATATGGAAAACAAATCACATGCCATGGCGGCCGGCATTTTCGTGCTGGTCGTGGCGGCCCTGCTGGCGGGGCTGGCGATCTGGCTGACGCGCGATACGCGGCAGTACAACGAGTACGAGCTGTCCACCAAGGACGGCATCAGCGGGCTGCAGGCCCAGGCTGCCGTGCGCTACAAGGGCGTGGCGGTGGGCAAGGTCACGCGGATCGGGTTCGATCCGCAGACCAATGGCAATGTGCTGATCCGCATCGCCATCGGTGTGAACACGCCCATCACGCCCACCACGTTCGCCGTGCTGGGCTACCAGGGCGTCACGGGCCTGGCCCATGTGCAGCTCGATGATGCGGACCAGCCGCAGCCCCAGCTGCCCCCGGGTCCCAGCGGCCTGCCGCGCCTGCCGCTGCGCTCGTCGCCGCTGAGCATGCTGGCCGACCAGGGGCAGGTGCTGCTGGAGCGCGCCGATGAGATCTCGCGCCGCCTCAGCGACATGCTGGACACCGACAACCAAAAGCGCGTGAGCCAGGCGCTGGAGAACATTGCGGCTGCTGCCGCAGGCGTGCAGCAGCTCACGCAGAACCTGGACCGCACGCTGTCCACCCAGGTGCCGCAGCTCGCCGCCGACGCCCACAACACCCTGCAGTCGCTGGAGAAGGCCAGCAACGGCGCCTCTGCCGTGGCCTCCGAACTGCAGCAGACCGTGCGCCGCGTGAACGCGCAGGACGGGCCGCTGGAGCAGATCGCCCAGAGCACGCGCGCGCTGACCCGCATGGCCGATTCGCTGGGCCGCAGCACGGTGCCGCACGCCAACCGCGCGGCCGACGATGTCTCGCGCGCCGCGCGCCAGATGGGCACGGCGGCCAGCCGCTTCAGCGACAACCCGCAGGCCGTGATCTACGGGCCGGGCCAGGCCCGCCCGGGGCCGGGCGAGCCCGGCTTCGTCGCCCCGTCCGCAGCCACCCAGCCCTGACCCAAGGAACCCGCATGCCCCTATCTCGCAAGACCGCCGTGGCCAGCGCTGGACTGGCCGCCGCCCTGATCCTGCTGGCCGGCTGCTCGGCCCTGCCGCAGCCCCCCGCCCAGCCCGCGCGCTATGACTTCGGCCTGGCGCCGCTGTCCACGCCCGCGCAGGCCGCCACATCCGCAGCCCCGCAGGCACGCACGCCGCTGGCGCTGGCCGATGTGGAGGCCCCCGCCCTGTCCGACGGCAGCACGGCCATGTTCTACCGCCTGGCCTATGCCAACGGCCAGGAACTGCGCCCCTACCAGCTGGCACGCTGGAGCCAGCCTCCTGCACTGCTGCTGCAGCAGCGCCTGCGCAGCCAGCTGGGCGTGCAGCGCCCCGTGCTTGCCAGCAGCGAAAGCGTGGCCCAGCCGCGCCTGCAAGGCGCCGTGCCCACGCTGCTGCGCGTGGACATCGAAGAGTTCAGCCAGGTCTTCGACGCGCCCGGCTCCAGTGCCGGCGTGGTGCGCCTGCGCGCCACCCTGGTCGAGCAAAGCGGTGCCGTGGACCGCCTGCTGGGTCAGAAGCTGTTCGAGGTGCGCAGTCCTGCCGCCTCCGGCGATGCCGCAGGCGGCGCGAAGGCGCTGGCGACGGCGACCGATGCCGCCATTGCGCAGATCGATGCGTGGCTGGGGCAGCAGGGGCACTGAGCGGCGGCTGGATTTCCAGCCTATCCATTCTCTTGAGAACGGCTGGTGGGTGCATTGCATCCGCTGGCCGTTTTTTTGTTCTCGGCAATTGGCTCTGCAAGCAAGTGGGGCTTTTTCGCCCCTGCCGGGTGGTTGCTTTTCGAGGCCGGGTCTCGGCCCGGCAGCCGACTGCCCTTTCTTGATTCGCCAAGAAAGGTCAGATCAAAGAAGGCGACCCGAATGTCCGCGACCCCTTCGCTTCGCTGCGGGGCAACCTGCGCCGTGGCGGCTGCGGGGTTCGCCGTGAAACTCTCTTCGCGCTGCGCGCTACGTTCAAACAATCACGGCGAGTCAGTTGACGAAGCAGTCCTGTCCTTCGGCAGGACTGCAACCCCGCAACCGCCACGACGCAGGGGCGGACATACGGGGAAAAGGCTGGGTATTCAGGGCAGGGGCGGGCCGCGCCTGACCCAGCGCTTCCCGCGCGTCCGTCAGGGGCTGTAGTCCCGATCCCACCGCCTCGGCTGCCCCTGGGACGACCGTCAACACTAGGTCCAGACTACGACGCGCAGCCCGCAGGTTTTTTACAGTGGAACCGTCGCTGATGCAGATCGCGGCTTTGAAAAAACAAGGCCTGATTGCACAGCGCTACTTCAACATCACTGAAAGGACCAAGCCATGAATGAAGACCGCATCAAGGGCAACTGGAAGCAATTCACCGGCAAGATCCGTGAGCAATGGGGCAAGCTCACCGATGACGATCTGGATGTGATCGCCGGCAAGCGCGAGCAATTCCTGGGCAAGCTGCAGGAGCGCCAGGGCCTGGCCCGCGACGCTGCCGAAAAGCAGCTGACCGACTGGCAAAAGCGCAACCCTGACTTCCGCTTCGAAGACTGACGAGGGTGGACTGCGGATGGGCTGGACGCCCTGGCCGGCGCCGCCATCCGCTCCTAGACAGCCAGCGTGCCTGAGGGCACGCACCAATGGCCCGCCGCCGCAGGCAACAAGGGCCGGTTCAGTACAAATACAAGGAGTTCCATCATGCAAACACCGCAACGCTTTCGCCATATGCTTTCCGCTGTCGCCCTGGGCCTGATGGCCTCCGGCGCCATGGCCATGACCAATGCGGAGCACACGGCCGCCAAGAACCAGATCGAGGCCGATTACAAGGCTGCCAAGGAACAGTGCAAGCCGCTCAAGGACAACGCCAAGGACGTCTGCGAGAAGCAGGCCAAGGGCCAGGAAAACGTGGCCAAGGCCGAACTGGAATCGCGCCGCAATCCTTCGCCCAAGAACAGCGAAAAGGCACTCAAGGCCAAGGCTGATGCGGACTACGACATCGCCAAGGAAAAGTGCGATGACCTCAAGGGCGACGCCAAGGATGTCTGCGTGAAGGATGCCAAGGCCGCCCACGTGCACGCCGTGGAAGCCGCCAAGGTGAACAAGGCCCAGGCCGAGCCCGCGTCCAACTCCGCAGCCAAGGCTGCCAACGTGGCCGAAACCCGCAAGGACGCTGCCGAGGAAACCCGCGAAGCCGACTACAAGGCTGCCAAGGCCCGTTGCGACACCATGAGCGGCGCTGCCAAGGACACCTGCGTGGCTGATGCCAAGCGGAAGTTTGGACAGTAAGCTCCCCCTGAGCGGCTGACGCCGCTTCCCCCTCTCGACTCGCTACGCGAGGGAGGGGGACGACGCCCTCGCCGCGAGGCGGCGCTTGCTTGGCGTCCCTGATGTTGGGGCGCGCCAGTTTTATCCGCCTTGACCAAGCCCCGCTCGCGGGGCTTTGCTGTTTTCGGGTTGGCTGATGTGGGTCAAACGGGTTGGGCGGTGCTGTTCCTAAGCTGCAGGCTTTCACGATGAAGGCAGGAGAAGCATATGGCCGTGCTGGAATGGAGCGGAGCGCTGGCATTGGAGTTGCCGGCCATGGACGAGGTGCATCAGGAGTTCGTCCTGCTGCTGGCCGAGGTGGAGGCGGCCGATGATGCGCAGCTGTGCGCGCGCTGGGATGAGCTGATCGCGCATACACAGGTGCATTTCGACCAGGAAGACCGCTGGATGCAGTCCACGCGCTTCACCAGCACCAACTGCCACAGCCTGCAGCACAAGGTGGTGCTGCAGGTGATGCGCGAGGGGGCGAGCAAGGCGGCGGCCGGTGATCTGGCCGTGATCCGCAGCATGGCGGGCGAGCTGGCGGCCTGGTTCGTGCACCATGCGCAGACCATGGATGCGGCGCTGGCCCTTCATCTGCGCAGTGCGGGCTTCGATCCCGCCACGGGCTCCCTGGCGCACCCTGAGGCCTTGCCCGAGCAGCCCATCACGGGCTGCGGCGGTGCCTGCGACGGCAGCGCCGACCGCGCGCGGGCCGTGCCGGCCTGATCCGGCCTGCGCCGATCTGAACCGGCAGAAAGGCCACCAGTCAGCCAGCCCGTTCAGGGCACGATCGCGGGCGAGGCCAGGATGGGGAAGATCTTCACCAGCCCGCCTGCCATCACCTCCACGGCCAGGGCCGCGAGGATCAGGCCCATGAGCCGCGTCATCACGTTGATGCCGGTCTTGCCCAGCACGCGGGCGATCGGGTCGGCCAGCGAAAAGCAGACCATCACCACCAGCGCCACCACCACGCCATAGCCCACCAGGGCCAGGTGCTGCCAGATGGTGCGTGCCTGGTCGGCGTAGATCACCACGGTGGACATGGAGGCCGGCCCCGTCAGCAGCGGAATCGTCAGCGGCACCACGGCAATGCTGTTGCCCATGGCAGCCTTTTCCGCGCCAGCGACCAGCGTGGGCGCGTTGGGCCGTTCCTCGGCCGGGCGGGCGTTGAGCATGTTCATCGCGCTGATCAGCAGCAGCAGGCCACCGCCCACCTGAAAGCTCTGCAGCGAGATGTTGAAGAAGTCCAGCACCTGCAGCCCGATGATGGCGCAGGCCGCGATCACGCAGAACGAGGCCAGCGCCGCCGTGCGAATGGTCTGCTGGCGCTGCTGGGCGCTGAATCCCTCGGTGTAGTGGATGAAGAAGGGGACGATGGCCAGCGGGTTGATGATGGCCACCAGCGTGATCAGCGGTTTGAGGTCCATCGCATTCCCTGTAGGTTGCCGCCGCCCACCTGTGCCCGGCGCTTGCCGGTACGCACGACTTTTCGTTCCATCGAATGTCTCCTGTGAAAGAATTGCCGCACGGGCCGGCCCGCCGCCATTACAGCATTGCGGGGCGCGTCCGCCCACCGGGAAATCACAACAGGTTCTCAGACAGAAAGGAACGCGGACATGGGCAGTTTTGTGCAGTTGACTTCGTTGGATGGCACGGCTTCGCCGGCCTGGGTGGCGCGGCCCGATGTGCCCGCGCGCGGTGCCGTCGTGGTGCTGCAGGAGATCTTCGGCGTCAACGCCCATATCCGCGCCGTGGCCGACCGCCTGGCTGCCCGCGGTTATGTGGCCGTGGCGCCGTCGCTGTTCACGCGTGTCGAGGCCGGTGTGGACCTGGGCTATGGCGACGCCGACCGTGCCAAGGGCATGGCGCTGAAATCCGCCGCCGAGGCGCTGCCCCAGCCCGGCGTGCTGCCCGAGATCGAGGCCGCCATCGCCCATGCCGCCACGCTGGTGCCGGGCGGCAAGGTGGGCATCGTGGGCTTTTGCTGGGGCGGCCTGTGGGCCTGGCGCGCGGCCTGCAACCTGCCCAGCCTGTCGGCTGCGGCCTGCTACTACGGCGGCGGCATGACCACGCCGCTGGAGATGGGCCGCGAGCCGCTGTGCCCCGTGATTGCCCACTTCGGCCGGCGCGATACGCACATTCCCGTGGACGCCGTGCAGACCTTCGCCCAGGCGCAAAAGCATGTGCAGGTGCACCTGTACGACGCCGACCACGGCTTCAACTGCGACCAGCGCAGCGCCTACGACGAGGCCAGCGCCCTGCAGGCGCGCGACCGCACGCTGGCCTTCTTCGACCAGCACCTGGCCTGATCAGTCCCCGGGGTCCGGATCACATGCCGGCCCCGGCGTCGCCTTGCGCGCCTGCACGGTCTGCAGCGTGCCCCGCAGCGCGCGCTGCTGCGCGGTCAGGAAGCTCATCAGCCCGCCCAGGTCGTTCAGTTGTTGGTCTGGGCCGGCCATGCAGCACAGGTCGATCACCAGGCCCATCTGGTGCATGCAGTCCTTGAGGCGATAGACCTCGTATTCGGAAATGGGGTAGTACAGGCTGGTCTCTTCCCTCGGCACTTGCGGGGAAGAGAAGAAAGGCGGGGAGGCGTGTGCTCCGCTGGGCGCATCGAGGTCAGGCATGGCGGCTCCTTTGGCATGAACTGGCACCCCCTTGCGGAGGTCCCGCACAGCCCCGCCAAAAACGGAACCGTGCCCGGCGCAGCACCGGGAAGATGAAAAGCCGCTGCCTCATCAAAAGGCGTGCGGCTGCTGCGCCTACGTTGTTCCGGGCCGCCAAGCCCGTATCCCCCGAGGGGATCGCGAAATGGTACTCCAAATGCGCGCCGCAGGCCGGGTTGCAATGTGGTCAACGCTATGCTGAGCTTGCCGCCGCCAACGGGTGGCAGGGCTGTGCAGGTTGGCGGGCCGGGCAAAGGAGCCGACACCCCCTTGCGGAGGTCCTGCACAGCCCCGCCGAAACGGAACCATGCGCAGCCTTGGGGTCAGCCCTGGGGCTGCTGCGCGTGCAGCCCTATGTGGTACAGCCCCCAGGGCGCCTGCGCAAAGCGTTCCTTCAGGGGCTTGCCGGCCAGCTCCGCAATGCGGTCGGCGTCGTACATGGCCCATTGCGGGCCCAGGCCGCCCAGGCCCAGGCGCCGGCCGTCCATGTGCGTGGCCAGCAGCATGCGCCATTGCAGGGCCTGCGCCAGCGGCAGCTGGGCGCGGTAGCCGTCGATGGCCTGCAGGGTGATCCACTGGCCCTTGGCCGCTGCGGCGGCGCTGTCCACTCCGGCCGCCTGCAGCACGGTGGCCAGCAGCGGGCCGCGCAGCCGGTGGGGCTGGCCGTCGTATTCGATATGGGGCGTGATCTCCACCGTGGGCAGGCGCTCCAGCGCACCGGCCCCTGTGGTCCAGGCCGAGTCGAAGGCCAGGCCATGGTTTTTCAGCAGCAGGTCGGCCACCGGGTCCAGCGGCCCCCGGTTGCCGCGCACGCCGGGGCCGCTGATGGTGAGCACGGCGGCTTCGGTGCTTTTTCCGGGGGCGGCGGGGGCGGCCAGGGCGCTTTCGCACAGGGCCAGGCCGGTGGCTGCGCTGGCGGCCAGCAGGCTGCGGCGTGAAAGCGGGCTCCGGCTTGCGGATGCGGTCATGGGGAACTCCTGGGGGTGCGTGGCGATGTGCCAGCGCCGATTTTCCGTGAAGTGCCCATCCTGCGCGACAACGCCGCGCCCGCTGCGGTCAGGAGGCCCAGCAGCGCAATCCCCCCGGCGCCCAGCGCTGGAATGGGCGCCGCAGATGGTGCGGGGGCCGCCGTGACGGTCACGGTGTTGCTGTCCGAGCCGGAGGTATTGCCATCACCGGGCACATAGCGCGCCTGCACCGTAGCCGTGCCCGGTGGCAGCCGGGGCACGCTGCAGCTGGCCTGCCCGCCGGTCACCGCAACGCTGGCGCACAGCACCTGCGTTCCGTTCAAGAAATCCACCGTGCCGCTGGCGCCGGCAGGCAGCGTGACCTGGGCGCTGAAAGTCACGCTCTGGCCATGGCCTGGCGCAGCGGGGGAGGCCGACAGGTGGGCGCTGGTGGCTGCAGGGCCGATCACCACGGTCACGTCTGCGGGTTCGGTGGTGGCGCCGTTGGCATCGGTGGCGCTCAGCGTGAAGCTGTAGCTGCCTGCCGCCTGCGTGGCTGGGGCCGAGAGCGTGCCGGCGGCCTGGCTGAAGCCTGCGGGCAAACCGCTCACGCTGTAGCTGAACGGCCCCACGCCGCCGCCGGGCACGGGCGCCAGCGGTTGGCTGTAGGCCGTGCCGTAGGTGCCGGAGGGCAGGCTTGCCGTGACGCTGAAGGCCGTGAAGCTGGCCTGCACGCTCCTGGCGGCATCGATGGTGACGCTGCAGGTGGACGTGCTGCCGCTGCAGGCATCACCCCAGGCGGCAAAGGCGTGGCCAGCGTCGGGCGTGGCGGCCAGGGTCACCAGGGTGGGCGCGCCTTCGAAGTAGCCATAGCCGGCCTGGCACAGGCCGCCTGGGCGGCCGCAGTCCTGTACGGCACCCGTGGCCGCAGGCGGCGCGGGCTGCGCCGATACG
>NZ_LFJT01000094.1:0-14855 GCF_001682645.1 Delftia sp. JD2 | reverse complement strand
CCCGCATCCCGCCCAACGCAGGTCGCCCGCAGCGAAGCGAAGGGTCGTGGGCAGTGCGGGGCGCGCTTCTTTGCCTACTTTCTTATCGCGCGATAAGAAAGTAGGTCGGCCGCCGGGCCGAAACCCGGCCCCGAAAAACAACCACCCGGCAGGGGCAAAAGCAGACCAAGAGCCAGCCTCAAACAGCAGGCACCAGCCGAATCCCAGAAGCCCACCCATCCCGCTCCAACTGCTCCACCAACCCCAACTCCCAATCCAGATAAGCCCGAAACCCCGCATCCCTCAACCCCAGATCCCGATGCGCATAAGGGCTGTACCACTGATCATCATCCCCCGTCAGCACATCAGCATCACCTTGCCCCAATGGCAACCCCGCAGCAGCCCAGGCAGAAGTGCCGCCCACCACGGAGCGCACATCGCGCCCCGTGCGCGCCGCCAGTTCGGCCGCCACGCTGCGCGCCAGCACGCCGTCCGGCGAGGTCAGCACCACGACCTGGGCCGGCGGCAGGGCCTGCACGAAGGAGGGCAGACGATCAGGCACGGCAAAGCGCGCACCGGCGATGTGCTGCTTCTCGAAGGCGGGCCGGCTGTCCACGTCGAAGACGATGGCCCGGCCTTCGCCCAGCAGCTCCTGCGCCTGCTGCACGGACAGCTGGGGCGCAGGCGCGTGGGAGGCGAGCACGCGCACGGGTTCGGCGCCGACCTCCAGGGTGGCCAGCGTGGGCGGAACGTAGGTGAAGACTTCCCAGCCCAGCTGGGCCAGCCAGGCGCCGGTGGTGAGGGCGCGCACGCCGTCCCAGTCGGCCAGCACGATGCGTGCGCCGCGCGTGGCCGCGTATTCGTCGGTGGCCTGCACGAGCTGGCCGCCCGGCGCCCAGCGCCAGCCGGGCAGGTGGCCGGCCTGGTATTCCTCGCGGGTGCGCACGTCGAAGCGGTAGAGCGTGCGTTCGGTGGCTTCGGACTCGAAGCGGGCCAGTTCGGCCGCATCAATGGATTGCACGCCCGCGCGCTGCGCCACGCTGGCTGCGCGCTCGCGTGCGGTGGCCAGGGCGACGGCGCCGGGCTCGGGCAGCGGGGTGCGGCGGCCATGGGCGAGCCTGCGGCCGGTGAGCAGCCAGTCCATGGTGCCGTTGCGCAGCGAGACGACCTGGTTGGGGATGCCGGCGTCGATCAGGGTCTGTGCGCCCACGATGGAGCGCGTGCGGCCCGCGCAGTTGACGACGACCAGGGTTTGCGGGTCCGGGGCGATTTCGCCGATGCGGTAGACCAGTTCGGCCCCCGGCACACTCAGGGCAAAGGGCAGGCTGAACGCCGCGAATTCCTCGGGCGTGCGGCTGTCGACGACGACGATGTTGTCGCCGCGCTGCACGCGCGCGCCCAGCTCGTCCGAGGTGATCCAGGGCGTGTGCTTTTCATGCTCGATGACTTCGCCAAAGGCCTTGCTGGGCACGTTGGTGCCGCTGAAGATTTCCAGCCCCTCGGCCGCCCAGCCTTCGGTGCCGCCTTCCAGCACGGAGACATTGGGCCAGCCCAGGCGCACGAGCTTGGCGGCGGCTTCATGGGCCAGCGTGCCGTCGCCATCCACCAGGACAATGCGCGTGCCGCGGCGCGGCACCAGGCGGTCGATGAGCTGCTCCAGCCGCCAGGCCGGGGCGGGCGCCGCGAACAGGATGTGGCGATGTGCGAAGACACCGGCCTCGCGCACGTCGAGCACGGCGATTTCCTCGCCGTCGGCCAGGGCCTGCCGAAGAGCGGCCGGTGTGACCAGCGCATGGCGAATGGACTTGGGCGGGCCGAAGGTGCGGAACGTGCCGCCCTCCAGGCTCTCGAAGACCACGCGATCGGGCATGCGCTCCAGGCCGCGCCCGTAGAAATGCAGGTGCAGGCCGGGCTCCTCGCCGATCAGCTCGATGGTGTGCACGTCGGTGGGAGTGAGCACCACCGAGGTTCCGCTGCCCACATCGACGCTGCGGCCCACCGCCAGGGTGTCGCGCAGCGGGTCGTCGGTCTTGCCGCGCGTGAAGAACACGTTGCGCTCCACGCCTTCGACGCCCGCGATGATGGCCCAGGTGGTGTGGTCATGCGGCGGCTGGGACTTGCCCGGCAGGCCGGTGGACAGGTACAGCGCATAGCGCCCCCCCAGGTCTTCGCCCAGCCGGTAGACCTGGGCCGGGTTGCTGGCCGAGACAGGAAAGTGCGCGTGCGGGAACAGTTCGCGCTGCAGGCCCAGCGCCTCCAGCTCGCGGGCCACGGCCTGCAGTTGCTCGGGCGTGGCGTGCTCCGGGTTGGGGAGCAGGCGCCGGGCCGTGGCGATGAAGCCGGTGATGGCGGCTGCGCGGCGGCTGGCCACGTCGCTGCCGCTGAAGTCGATGGAGAGGTGGGTCTGTGTCATGGGAGTGCCTGGGAGGACGTTCGCGGGAGGACACGAAGTTAGGCCTCTCCCGCCCTGGCGCCAACGACGCATTGCAGATATGGATATGAGCTTTGGGCACTGCGCGCGCATGCGTGGCGCAAGCGTGACGCACGTTGTGCGGCAGCCGCATATGCATAGCCGCAATGCTTAGTTCACGCCGCGCCAGGAGCCTCCCAGACTGCGGGCATCGACTCTCTGCACTCCGGCACTCCCATGATCCGCACCCCGTCTGCGCTGCGCGCACTGCTGCTTCCCCTGTTCTCCGCCCTGGCCCTGCACGCGCCGGCGGCCCTGGCCTCGGCCGACAGTTTTCCGAACAAGCCGGTGCGCATCATCGTGCCCGTGGCGCCCGGGGGCAGCGCCGACAAGCTCACGCGCACGCTGGCCGACAAGCTGGCCGCGCTGTGGGGCCAGTCGGTGGTGGTGGAGAACGTGGCCGGTGCCAGCGGCACCATCGGCGCGGCCAAGGTGGCCAAGGCGGCGCCCGACGGCTACACCCTGCTGCAGCAGGGCGAGGGCCTCACGCTCAACGGCCTGCTGTTCGCCCAGCTGCCCTACGACACGCAAAAGGCCTTCACGCCCATCATCAAGGCCGTGGTCAATCCGCAGGTGCTGGTGGTCAACCCCGGCACGGGCCTGAACACGCTGGGCGACTACCTGGCCCGCGCCAAGGCCAAGCCGCAGAGCATCAGCCTCGGCCTGCCCGGCAATGGCGGCATTGCCCATGTAGCGCATGAAATCCTCACGCAGGAGACGGGCGCCAAGGTCAACTACATCCCCTACCCGGGCGGTGGCCCGGCCTCGCTGGACGTGCTGGGCGGCCATACCGACGCCACGCTGATCACGCTGGCCGCCGTGACCGAGTACGTGCGCGCCGGCAAGCTGCGCGCCCTGGCCGTGACCACGCCCTACCGCTCCGACGCCCTGCCCCAGGTGCCCACCATGGCCGAGGCCGGCGTGCCCGGCTTCTCGGTGGAAAGCTGGCAGGGCTACTTCGCGCCGGCCGGCACGCCCGCGCCCATCGTCGCCAAGATCAACCGCGACCTGCAGACCGTGCTGCAGGCCCCCGATGTGCGCGCCCAGCTGGAGCACATGGGCTTCAAGGTGGCGGGCGGCTCCCCTGCCGACCTGGGCCAGAGCCTGCAAAGCGAGCGCCCGCGCTACGCCCGCGCGATCCAGTCGGCGGGGCTGTCGCTGCGCTGAGATGCAGGTAGGTCCTCAGAGGGGAGAGGGCCGATTGTCCAGGCGCCACTTCTCCCCCTCGGGCGTGCCCGGCACGGGCGGGCGCAGGCCCTGGATGCTCCAGAGGCTGAAGGGCGTCTCGTCCACATGCATCTCCCAGCGCAGGCCCCGGTCGGCGATGAAGGGGGACAGCTGCCGCCGCACGCCTTCGAGGAACCGTGTCTTGGTCTCCTCGTCGCGTATCTGCCGCGCGATGTGGTCCACGGAGATGCGCACGAAATCATCCGCAGGCTCGCCGCCGATAAAGAACGAAGTGCGGGCGACGGCCTCGAACACCACGCCCACGTAAAAGCGCGGCAGGTCGCCGTAGACGGCCGTGATGCGCTGGGCGATGGCCTGTTTGTCTTCATCGCTGAAGGCGTTTTCGGGGTGGTAGATCTTCCACAGGGGCATGGTTTTCTCCGGGTGCAAAAAAGAAGGGGTTTCGGGAAATCCGGGCTGGCGACGCGGCGGGCCGTCAGGCGTCAGGCGTCAGGCGGGCTGGCCTGCATCCGCGCCCTGGTAGCGCGCTGCCGGCACGCCGCTGAGCGTCAGCGCCTTGACGAGATTGGCGCGCGATTGGTCAAAGTCCAGCCAGGCGGTCGTGCTGCCCAGCGTGGGAAAGCAGATGGCCTCGCCCTGGTCGAGTGCGACCAGGGCCGTATCCACCAAGGACTCGGGCGACATGAACAGGTGCTCGGGAAACGGCGCGGGCTTGCCGCCGAAGAATTCGGAGTGCACAAGGCTGGGCATCACTGCCTGCACCATGACACCGCTGGAGGCCAGCTCGGCCTGCAGCGAGCGCGTGAAGTTCAGCACATAGGCCTTGGAGGCGCCGTAGCTGGCGGCGCCTGGCACGGGCATCACGGCCAGGATGGAGCCGATGTTGATCAGCGTGCCCCGGCCGCGCGTGGCGAACAGCCGCGCTGCCGCCAGCGACAGCCGCGTCAGCGCATGGATGTTGACCATGACCATGCGATCGACCTCGCCCGCATCCACCTGGGCGGCCGGGCCCAGGGCGCCCAGGCCGGCGCAGTTCACCAGCATGCGGATGTCACGCTCGCCCGACAGCAGCGCCGCCACGCGCTGCAGGCCGGTGGCGTCGGCCAGGTCGGCGGCCACCACCTCGACCTCGCGGCCATGCGCGCTGCGCAGGCGCTGCGCCAGCGCCTGCAGCCGGTCCTCGCGGCGGGCCACCAGGATCAGGGAATGGCCCCTGGCGGCCAGGCGGTCTGCGTAGACGGCGCCAATGCCGGATGAGGCGCCAGTGACGATGGCGGTGCCTTGATGCGTGCTCATGAAGGAAGTCCTTGCTTGAAAAGCCGTGGTTGATAGTGGCTCCAAATATAAACTCCAATCATTAGAGTTACAAGCGCGCAATCCACCTTTGCGGGCCGGGCTTGCGTTTTGCTGAGACACTCCAGGCCTGCGACAACCGCGAACACACAAGGGAAACCCCATGCGATCCAAGAGCTTCGAGGGCATGGCCTGCTCGATCGCCACCGCGCTGGAGGCCGTAGGCGACCGCTGGGCCATGCTGGTGCTGCGCGACCTGATGCTGGGCCTGAGCCGCTATGACGACCTGAGAAAGTCCACGGACATCACCAATGCCACGCTGACCGACCGCCTGCGCCAGCTGGAGCAGACCGGCCTGGTCGAGCGCCGCCTCTACCAAAGCGGCCCGGACCGCTACGAGTACCTGCTCACGCCCAAGGGCCGCGACCTGTCCCTGGTGATCCAGGCGCTGGCCCAGGTCGGCGACCGGTGGCGCATGCAGCAGCAGGCCCAGCCGCCCATGCGCTTTGTGCGTGCGCAATCGGGCACGCCCCTGCGGCTGGCGCTGGTGGAGGAGGAATCGGGCCGCAGCGTGCCCTTTTCCGAGCTGCGCGTGGAGGCCGGCCCCGGCGCGGACGACCTGACGCGCTGGCGGCTGTCCAAGCTGGCCGCGCAGGCCAGGACGCCGGCAGCGGCCCCCGGCGCGGATTGAGACCGGCCATGGCCGCGCCCATACCCGGCAAGCGCCCGCAACGCGCCCTGACCTACCGCCGCCACTGCGCGCTGGGCGGTGTGGAAATCCTCAGCGGCCATGCCGTGCAGCACCGCTATCCGCGCCACTTCCACGACACCATGGGCATTGCCGTCATCCACGGCGGGCGCGAGCTGTGCTGGAGCCGGGGCGCCGAGCGCGAGTTCACGGGTGGCGATATCGCGCTGTTCAACGCCGGCGAGATCCACGACGGGCGCCCGGGCGGCGAGCAGGGCTGGACCTACGACATGCTGCATGTCGAGCCCGCCCGCATGCACGCGCTGCTGGGCGTGCGCGATGGCTGGTTCGACGCCGTCAGCCTGCGCGACCCGCAGACCCGGGCCTGCGCCCGGCAGTTGCTGCAAGGCCCGCAGGACGGCCTGGCCGCCGACGAGGCCCTGCTGGCGTTGCTGCGCCGCGTGGTGCACAGCCCCGGCCGGCCGCATGCGCCCGATGGCGCCAGCGCGGCACTGCTGCGCGAGTTCATCGACGCCCATGCGGACCAGGAGCTGGGCGCCGCGCGGCTGGCCGCCGTCTGCGGGCTCAGTCCCGAGCACGCCATCCGCAGCTTCAGCCGCCGCTACGGCATCACGCCCCATGCCTACCACCAGGCCCGCCGCGCCGAAAGCGCCCGCGGCCTGCTGCGCGGCACGCTGGCGCTGAGCGAGGTGGCACTGTCGCTGGGCTTCTACGACCAGAGCCATTTCTCCAACTGGTTCCGCCGCGCGCACGGCGTGGCGCCTTCGCAGTACCGCCAGGCCATGCGGCCCTGAGCGGCCTTGAGCGGCCCGGCCTGATCAATTCCGTCCAAGACCGCGCGCTGCGGCCTGCCTAAGCTGCCACTCCTCGACAGACAGGAGTGGTGGATGAAGACACGGACCGTTGGATTTTTCGTCTTTGATGGCGTGGTGCTGCTGGAGTTTGCAGGGCCTTTGCAGGTGTTCGACGTGGCCGCGCGCGTGGCCGTGCGGCGCGGGCTGGCGGCCTCGCCCCCGTTTCAGCCCGTGGTGATCAGCCGCAGCGGCGCCGCCGTGCGCACGCGCGAAGGCGTGGGCATACAGGCACAGGCCAGCCTGCAGGACCATCCCCCGCTGGACCTGCTGATCGTGGCCGGCGGCGCGCTGCAGGCCGAACTGGCCGCGCCCGAGGTCGCCGCCTGGCTGCGGCAGGTGGCCGGCAGCAGCGAGGTGACGGGCTCCGTCTGCGTGGGCTCCTTCCTGCTGGGGCGGGCAGGGCTCCTGGACCAGCGCGAGGCCACCACGCACTTCGAGGACACGGAAGACCTGCGCGCCATTGCGCCGGCCGCCCGCGTGAGCGCCGACAGGCTGTGGATCGATGAGGGCGCCATCGTCACCTCGGGCGGGTTTGCGGCGGGCATCGACATGGCCCTGCACCTGGTGGAGCGCCTGCTGGGCGCGGAGATCGCGGCCGAGACGGCACGCCAGCTCGAATACCGGCGGCGCGATGCCGCCGACCGGCAAGCGTGACGGGGCCAGGCGCATGAACGGAAAGACAAGCTACCTGGCGCTGCTGGCCGTGGGCGGGCTGATCCTGAGCCTGTCCGGCGTGGCCGTGGCTTTCAGCAGCATGGGCACCAGCGCCATGGGCTTTTACCGCATGCTGCTGGGCGGCCTGGGGCTGGCCGGCTTTGCCCTGTGGCGCGGCCTGCGCTGGCGCATGACGCGCCAGGCCCTGCTGTACGCCTGCCTGGCCGGCGCCGCGCTGGCGCTGGACCTGTATTGGTGGCACAAGAGCATACGCATGGTGGGGCCGGGCCTGGGCGCCATCCTGACCAACTGCCAGTCGTTCTTTCTGGCGGGCCTGGCCTGGGCGGTGTTCCGCGAGCGCATCACGGTCGTCTACTTCGTGGCGCTGGTGCTGGCGGCCACCGGCATCCTCATGGTGTCGGGCGCGGGGCTGCCCGTGGCCGCAGGCCCGGATTCGGCGTCCGAGCACTGGCTGGGCGTGGCCCTGGGACTGGCATCGGCGGCGGCCTATGCGCTGTGTGTGGTCTTCATCAAGAAGGGGCAGACCCCGCCGCACGCCACGCACCCGGCCGTCAACATGGCCGTGCTGTGCGCCGCCGCCGCGCCCTGCCTGCTGGCGGCCGCGTGGCTGGAGGGCGAGTCGCTGGCCATTGCCGGCGCGGCCGATTTCGGCACGCTGCTGCTGTACGGCCTGCTGGTGCAGGGCGTGGCCTGGCTCATGGTGAGCACGGCCGTGCCGCATGTGAAGGCCTCGCTGGCCGGCCTCATCCTGCTGGCCGAGCCCATAGGCACCTATGCCATCGACGTGCTGTTCTTCACCGCCCGGCCCACGCCGATGGCGCTGGCCGGCATGGCGCTGACGCTGGCGGCCATCTATGCGGGATCGACCTATGGCGGAGCGCCCTCTGGCGGAGCGCCCTCTGGCGGCGCGCCCTCTGGCGGCGCGCCCGCAAGGCGCATGGCGAAGGCGCAAGGCTCCGGTCACTGACCACGGCGATCAGTGGCCGGCCCGCTCGCTGCCTGTGCCGCTCACTTGGGCAGCAGCACCTTGTCGATCACGTGGATCACGCCGTTGGACTGGTAGACGTCGGGAATGGTCACCGTGGCCGTGCCGCCCTTTTCATCGGTCAGCATGATCTTGGAGCCGCTGGACTTGGCCACCAGCGTGCCGCCGCTGACGGTCTTGATGCTGGCCATTCCCTTGCCGTCCTTGATCATCTTGGACAGCGCCGCTGCATCCCACTTGCCGGCCACCACGTGGTAGGTCAGCACGGTGGTCAGCGTGCCCTTGTTCTCGGGCTTGAGCAGGGTGTCCACCGTGCCTGCGGGCAGGGCCTCGAAGGCGGCATTGGTGGGCGCGAACACGGTGAACGGACCCGGGCCCTTGAGCGTATCGACCAGGCCCGCCGCCTTGACGGCTGCGACCAGGGTGGTGTGGTCCTTGGAGTTGACGGCGTTGTCGATGATGTCCTTGGACGGCAGCATGGGTGCGCCGCCCACCATCACATCGGCCATGGCGGCCACGGAGGCAGCCGACATCACGATGGCCAGGCCGAACGAGGCCAGCTTGCGGGTGTTTTGAATCGAGACCATGGAATGCTCCTAGCGGGTTGATGACAAGCCGAACGATTCCGGCTGATCTGGATACGCAGCGCAGCGGGGTCTGGATTCAAAAAAGAAAAAGAAACGGCTGCATCCGCAAACCGTTACCTGCGCTTTCAATTGCGGCACATCCAGACCTGCGCGGCCTGCGTACTGCCGGATAGCGGGGACGCATCCCATTCCCCTGGAGCAGGTGGCCACCTCTTCAGTGGAACGCGCTTTCGCCACACCCGTGTGCTTTCGGCCGGAGGCGCATTCTTCACGTTGACCGTTCGCGCCTGCCGCGAACCGAGAGGAACCATCATGTCCGACGAATCAGTGTTGATCGGGGTTTTGCAAAAACGTGCCAAGAAGCTGGAGGACAGGCGCCAGTTCTTCCGCAAGACCAGCGGCGTGGCCGTGGGCATGGCGGGCGGGGTGATCCTGTCCGCCTGCGGCGGTGGCGGGGGCGACGCGAATGCGCAGGCCAACGGGCCCACGGATGCGGAGATCCTGAACTTCGCACTCAACCTGGAGTATCTGGAGTCGCAGTTCTATCACTACGCGGTGTTCGGCACCGGCCTGCCCGCCAACCTGCAGTCGGGCGTGGGCACGCAGGGCGCCATCACGGGCGGCCGTGCCGTGGCCTTCAAGGACCCCGTGGTGGCGCAGTACGCCAAGGAGATCGCCCAGGACGAGATTGCCCACGTGGCCTTTTTGCGCGCGGCGCTGGGCTCGGCCGCGGTGGCGCAGCCGCAGATCGACATCGGCGGAACCGACCCGAACGGCGCCTTCTCGGTGGCGGCGCGAGCGGCCGGGCTGGTGGGCGCGGGCACGGCCTTCGATCCCTATGCGAGTGACGAGAACTTCCTGCTGGGGGCCTTCATCTTCGAGGACGTGGGCGTCACCGCCTACAAGGGCGCATCGCCGCTGATCACCAACAAGACCTATCTGGAGGCAGCCGCCGGCATCCTGGCCGCCGAGGCCTACCACGCAGGTCTGGTGCGCACGGTGCTGTACGCCAAGGGACTGGCCACGCCCGCGCTGCGCACGGCGGCCGGCGCCATCTCGGATGCGCGCGACAGCCTGGATGGCTCCACCGACGTGGACCAGGGCATCACGGGGGACGCCACCACGTCCAACATCGTGCCGCTGGATGCCAACGGCATCGCCTACAGCCGCTCGCCGGGCGACGTGCTGAACATCGTGTACCTGACCAAGGACACGGCGACCAAGGGCGGGTTCTTCCCGGCCGGCGTGAATGGCTCGCTGGTGATGAGCAGCGCCTACGCCTGACGCGGACCGCCCGCCTGCCCCGCACCGGCCGGGGCAGGCGGGCTTCCCCGGGGCTGGCCCGAGACAAGCGTTCCCCTGCCAAGGAGTTGCCATGATGTCCCTTCTGCCTTCCTCATCCGCCCCCCGCACTCCGGCTCACACTCCGGCCCGAACGCCACGGCGCCTGAAACCTGCCACCGTGGCGCGCCGCTGCGTGGGCAGCCTGATTCTGCTGGCCGGCGCGGTCATCTTGACCGGAGATCTCGTGGCGCTGTGGCGCGGCGCAGGCACTGATGCCGCACCCGCCGCCGCAGTCATGGCACCCGCCAGCGGCCTGGTGCCGACGGCCCGATAGGCATCCCCCCCTGCAACCGCGTGCCCCCGCCGGCGGAAAGGCCCCCATGAACGACACCGTGCTTGCGGCTGAACAGGGCCGCTTCGGCGCCATCGAGCCGGACCACGGCCACGCGGGTACGCCCAGCCTGCCGCAGGTGCATCGCAGCATTGCCGTGCCGCGCGGCGACAGCCGCTCGGACAACGCGCGCCGCTTGCTCGCGTTTGCCGGGCCCGGCTACATGGTGGCCGTGGGCTACATGGACCCGGGCAACTGGGCCACCTCCATCGCGGGCGGCTCGCAGTTCGGCTACTCGCTGCTGGCGGTGATCTTTGCCTCCAACCTGATGGCCATGCTGTTCCAGGCGGCGGCCGTGCGCCTGGGCCTGGCCAGCGGGCGTGACCTGGCCCAGGCCTGCCGCGCGCAGTTTTCCCCGCGCATCAACCTGGTGCTGTGGTTCTTCTGCGAGATCGCCATCGTGGCCTGCAATCTGGCCGAGGTGCTGGGCATGGCCATCGGCCTGAACCTGCTGTTCGGCCTGCCGCTGGTGGCCGGGGTGTGCATCACGGTGGTGGATGTGATGCTGATCCTGGCGCTGCAAAGCCGGGGCTTTCGCTGCCTGGAGTCGGTGGTGATCGCCCTGGTGGCCGTGATCGGCCTGTGCTTTGCCGCCCAGCTGGTGTGGCTGCAGCCGCCCGTGGCGGCCGTGCTGCGCGGCCTGCTGCCGGGCATGGAGATCGTGGCCAATCCGCAGATGCTGTACCTGGCCGTGGGCATCGTGGGGGCCACGGTGATGCCGCACAACCTGTACCTGCATTCGTCCATCGTGCAGACACGCCGGCATGACACCACGCCTCAGGGCACGCGCCAGGCCATCCGCCTGGCCACGCTGGACTCCACGGTGGCGCTGGGGCTGGCGCTGTTCGTGAACGCCGCCATTCTGGTGGTGGCGGCCGGCGCGTTCAACCGGCCCGGCCAGGCGCCGGTGACCGAGCTGTCGGACGCCTACCACCTGCTGTCGCCGCTGCTGGGCGTGGGCATCGCCAGCGCGGTGTTCGGCGTGGCGCTGCTGGCCTCGGGGCTGAGTTCTTCGGTCACGGGCACGCTGGCCGGGCAGATCGTGATGGAAGGCTTTTTGCAGATCCGCCTGTCGCCCGCGCTGCGCGCCCTGCTGACGCGCTGCATCGCCATCGTGCCCGCCGTGGTGGCCACCGCCTGGTACGGCAGCACCGGCGCCAGCGCCCTGCTGGTGTTCAGCCAGGTGGTGCTGAGCCTGCAATTGCCGTTTGCCATCGTGCCGCTGCTGCTGTTCACCACGCGGCGCAAGGCGCTGGGCGAGCTGGCCTTTGGCCCAAGGATGTCGGCGGTGCTGTGGGGCTGCGCGGCCCTGGTGGTGTCGCTGAACCTGTGGATGCTGCAGCGGCTGCTGATGGCCTGATCGCCCGAACCGGGCATGGCGCCACGCGGCGCCTTCATAGACGTTTTGCTTCTATCAAACGCCGCTCTTGTTCGTTGGTGGCTTGCCGCGAAGTTCTTAGATTGGTGCCTATAGCCACCAACCCGCGAATTCTCCGCAAGGACGACGACATGACAGCCCTCACTTTGGAAACCGCCTTGCCCCAGGCTCTGGAAGAGGCGCAGGAACACGCCCGCGCACAGGGGCTGGGCCACGCAGGCGGCGTGCGCCCGCCCGTGGCCTGGGCGCTGATGCAGGCCGGCCAGGCCGTGCTGGTCGATGTGCGCACGGCCGAGGAACGCAAGTTCGTCGGCCAGGTGCCCGATACCCTGCACGTGCCCTGGGCCACGGGCACGGCGCTGACGCGCAACCCGCGCTTTGCCCGCGAGCTGGAAGCGCGCCTGGCACCGCACGGCGGCAAGGAGGCCGTGGCCCTGCTGCTGTGCCGCAGCGGCAAGCGCTCGGTGCTGGCGGCCCAGGCGGCGGCCCAGGCCGGATTCGCCCATGTGTTCAACGTGCTCGAAGGCTTCGAGGGCGAGATCGATGCGCGTCAGCAGCGCGGCAAAAACGATGGCTGGCGCTTCCACGGCCTGCCCTGGATTCAAGACTGAAGGAGCACGCAGATGGCCAGTTTCGACATTGCCGGACTCACCCAGAACCTGCATGCGGCGCGCCGCGAATGGCGCGAGGCGCACGGCCGCACCCAGGAGCCCGGGGCGCGCGAGTTTCCCTCGCGCGACGCGCTTTCCACCCTCATCGACCAGCTCAAGGCAGCCCTGTTTCCCATGCGCCTGGGCCCGCACGACCTGCGCCAGGAAAGCGAGGACATCTTCGTGGCCCACCAGCTGGACTCGGCCCTGCATGCGCTGCTGAGCCAGATACGGCTGGAGCTGCGGCTGTCCGCGCCCCACTCGGCAGCGGGCGCCGACGCCATGGCGCTGGACATCGCACGCGCCTTTGCCGAGGCCCTGCCCCAGATCCGCCGCCTGCTCGACAGCGATGTGCTGGCCGCCTTCCAGGGCGATCCCGCCGCGCGCAGCGTGGACGAGGTGCTGCTGTGCTATCCGGGCGTGCTGGCCATGATCCACCACCGCCTGGCCCACCAGCTGTACCTGCTGGAGCAGCCGCTGCTGGCGCGCATCGTGGCCGAGCTGTCGCATGCGCAGACGGGCATCGACATCCACCCGGGCGCGAAGATCGGCCGGGGCTTTTTCATGGACCACGGCACGGGCGTGGTGATCGGCGAGACCGCCGTGATCGGCGAGCGCGTGCGGCTGTACCAGGCCGTCACCCTGGGCGCCAAGCGCTTTCCCACCGATGAGCACGGCCATCTGCGCAAGGGCCTGGCGCGCCATCCGGTGGTGGAGGACGACGTGGTCATCTACGCGGGCGCCACCATCCTGGGCCGCGTCACGCTGGGGCGCGGCGCCGTCATCGGCGGCAATGTCTGGGTGACCGAGGACGTGCCACCCGGCGCCCACGTCACCCAGGCCCATGCGCGCGAGCACGCGCAGCAGCCCCGGGAGGTGGCCCTATGAGCACCCGTCTTGTCACCAGCTTCGGCATTGCCGTGCGCCAGGCGCGCGAGGCCCATGGCTGGTCGCAGGAGCGGCTGGCCGAGCACTCGGACCTGAACCGCTCCTACGTGGGAGAGATAGAGCGCGGCCGCGTCATCGCCTCGCTGCTGACCGTGGAGAAGCTGGCCGTCTCGCTGGGCGTGCAGCCCTCGGCCCTGGTCATGCGCGGCGAAACCGTGGCCCACGACCAGCTGGTGCGCGGCCTGCGCTTGGCGGCTATAGCATGTTGAAGACATGTGCGCGGGCCGGGACACTGGCCCTGTTTTCCCTCCTTCCCCTTCCCTTTTTCCTGAACTGATCACGGAGTCTGCACATGTCGGCAACAGTGGGCGGCACGACCGCGCTAGGCGACAACGCCGCGCGGCAACTGGCCAACGCAACCAAAACCGTTCCCCAGCTTTCGACCATCAGCCCGCGCTGGCTGACGCACCTGCTGCAATGGTCGCCGGTGGAGGCGGGCATCTACCGCCTCAACCGCGTCAAGAACCCGGAGGCCATCAAGGTCACCTGCACGGCCAAGCAGGAAGACAACCAGCTGCCGCGCACCTATGTGGACTACGAGGAGCAGCCGCGCGAGTACTTCCTCAACGCCGTCTCCACCATCCTGGATGTGCACACGCGCATCTCCGACCTCTACAGCAGCCCGCATGACCAGATCAAGGAACAGCTGCGCCTGACCATCGAGACCATCAAGGAGAACCAGGAAAGCGAGCTGATCAACAACCCCGACTACGGCCTGCTGGCCCAGGTCACGGACGAGCAGCGCATCTTCCCGCTGACCGGCGCGCCCACGCCCGACGACCTGGATGAGCTGCTGACCAAGGTCTGGAAGGAGCCCGCCTTCTTCCTGACCCATCCGCTGGCCATTGCCGCCTTCGGCCGCGAGGCCACGCGCCGCGGCACGCCGCCGCCCACGGTCAGCCTGTTCGGCTCGCAGTTCATCACCTGGCGCGGCATTCCGCTGATCCCCTCGGACAAGGTGCCCGTGGCCGACGGCAAGAGCAAGATCCTGCTGCTGCGCGTGGGCGACAAGCGCCAGGGCGTGGTCGGCCTGTACCAGCCCGGCCTGCCGGGCGAGCAGAGCCCGGGCCTGTCGGTGCGCTTCATGGGCATCAACAACCATGCCATCGCGTCCTACCTGATCTCGCTGTACTGCTCGCTGGCCGTGCTCACGCCCGACGCGCTGGCCGTGCTCGACGATGTCGAGATCGGCAAGTACCACGACTATCCCGACACCTACAAGTAAAGAGGCCGGGCGTTGACCGTGTCTGCAATCACCTCCGTGGCGCCCCAGGCGCCCTTCGACCCCGAGGCGCTGGCGCGCATGGCCAACGCCCTGTTCTCCGCCGCACCGGGATCGGCTCCTGCCCTGCCTGGTCTTCCGGGTCTTCCCGGCCTGCCTGCTGGCGTACAGGCCCCCGTGAACGTGGCGCCGCCCGGCTCGCCGCTGGCCAGCCCCGCAGGCCTGGGCCCCGGCGTGCCGGG